>JAHEOB010000191.1 GCA_018610095.1 Halothece sp. MAG | reverse complement strand
CGATTAGAATAAGCATTAAAATTATTAGGATTAAATCTAATTGCTTGATTTAAATCTTGTTTTGCTTGTTTTAATTTTCCTCGTTTTAAATAAATAATTCCTCGATTAGAATAAGCTTCAGCATAATCAGGATCAATTTCAATCGCTTGGTTAAAATTTTGTAATGCTTTATCTGACTTTCCTTGTTTTAAGTAAATAACTCCTCGATTTAAATAAGCGCTAGCAAAATCATTATCAACTTCAATCGCTTGGTTAAAATCTTGTAGAGCTTTTTCTAAGTTTCCTTGTTTTAAGTAAACATTTCCTCTATTAACATAAGTCTTAGCTAAATCAGGATTGATTTCAATAGCTTTATTAAAGTCTTGTACCGCTTTCTCTAACTTTCCTTGTTTAACATAAACATTTCCCCGATTATTATAAGCCATAGTCGAATCAGGATTAATTTCAATAGCTTTGGTATAGTCTTTAATAGCTTGTTCTAACTTTCTTTGTTTTCTGTAAGCAACTCCTCGATTAATATAAGCTTTAGCTAAATCCGAATTCAGTTTAATTGCTTTAGTATAGTCTTGTATCGCTTGTTTGAATTCGTTTTGCTCAGAATGTTTATTTCCTTCTTTAAAATAATCTTTTGCTGAAGTTTGAGCTAAAGTAGCGTGTGGAGATATTACTCCAGCAATGACAGTCGATAAGAAAAAGCTTGTCAGTTTAGAATAATTATTCATCATCTTTTGACTGGGTAGTGACATCATTCTCTAGATAATTAGCAGATCATAATCAGTAATGATTCATGACAGGAACAACAGTTCCAGGGATTTAATCCTTTACTATTTCCATATGTTGGTTAACTTGAGTTTATGCAGTTTTTCCTATCTGACTCCTGATTGCTATAGTTAGCTCCTTCTCTAGTAATTAGCATAGATCAATCACACTAAAACCACACAAATTATGACAGATTTTAAAATTTTGAAAGAGTGGTTATCCAAGCAACTTATACCATTTACCAAAAAGATTGTACTAAATGGTTGAACTACTGGCTAATTACCTCTGCCATGCTGCACTAGTTCGCTTTTCCCATTGCAATCCCTCTCCCCAATTGAGCTTACTCGCTGTATCATAGGAAATGTGAGTAAGATGTACTTTCCGTTACAATCTCTTCAACAAGGTCACTGGTTTAAGCTCATTTGCGGGGCGAGTTATCAACATTTGCCCGCCATCAGGAGCTTAAGTTTGGCTTATGCCCTAGCAGGGGCAGATTGTATTGATGTGGCTGCTGATTCCGCAGTGGTTGCAGCAGCGCAAGAAGGGTTAGCGGTTGCAGAGACGTTACAGGATAGCGCGATCGCGCAAGGGTTTCTCACGCAAGGGCGTCCTTGGCTCATGGTGAGTCTCAATGATGGAGAAGATCCCCATTTCCGCAAAGCTCACTTTAATCCCAATTTCTGTCCTACCGATTGCCATCGCCCCTGTGAAGCCGTTTGTCCTGCCGATGCGATCAATTTTTCCGGGGTTATCAGCGATCGCTGCTATGGGTGTGGTCGCTGTTTGCCGGTTTGCCCTTCTCAACTAATCACCACCCAATCTCATCAATTGTCCCCTAGTACCGTTGTGGAACAGTTAAAACAGTTCTCCATTGACGCGATCGAAATTCACACCCAACCGGGCAGAGAAACCGAATTTCAACAGTTATGGCAGGCTCTGGAACCCATTATCCCACAACTTAAACTCCTTGCCATTAGTTGTCCCGATGGCGAAAACCTGATTGACTATCTGCAAACCCTCTATCACATCATTTCCCCCTTACCTTGCCCCTTAATTTGGCAAACTGATGGGCGAGCAATGAGTGGTGATTTAGGTGTCGGAACCACTCGCGCTACGGTAAAATTAGCTCAAAAAGTTCTCACTGCTAATCTCCCCGGTTATGTTCAGCTAGCTGGAGGCACCAACCAACATACTGTGACCAAACTGCAATCAGCCCAACTCCTTAATACTGCTCCCCATTATCCGCAACCCCATGTCTCCGGGATTGCCTATGGCAGCTATGCTCGTTCTCAATTAAATTCCTTTCTGGAAGCACTAGAATCAAGTGAGCAGCATCAGCATTTAGAACATCATCCCGAGTTGTTATGGCAAGCAGTGACTCAAGCGGATACCTTAGTCTCTCAACTCAAACGCAAAGTAAGATTATCCCAACCTAATCTCATTTGCCAGTAGTCGATTACGAACGGAAATAAGCTGTTAGAAACGTTTATGGTGAGCCAAAATCAAAGCCAATTCCATCAGCAAAATCAACCTGCACCGAATCACGATACAGAAAAACCGTTAGTCCAACGGATGCAGGTTACTGATGACTTAGATGCTTTATTAGCGACCCTTCCCCCTGCTATTGCTGATCAACTCCGAGATCATCAGCAACGAGGGGAACTGATTGAAGTGGTTATGGATCTGGGGCGGAAGCCAGAAGCCCGCTTTTCCGATCATTGGGAGTATTTAAGTGAAACCCCCATTACCCAAGAAGATATTCAATATTGCAGCGATCGCGTTGGCATGTTTAGTGGGGATAACCGCGCTGGCATTGAGCGTACCCTCCATCGGATTAGTGCCATGCGCAACCGTACTGGCGAAATCATTGGGTTAACCTGTCGCATTGGACGGGCAGTTTATGGAACCATTGGCATGATCCGCGATTTAGTGGAAACTGGACGCTCCATTTTAATGCTGGGTCGTCCTGGTGTGGGTAAAACCACTGCGCTACGGGAAATTGCTCGGGTTTTAGCCGATGATCTCAATAAACGAGTGGTTATCATTGACACCTCGAACGAAATTGCTGGCGACGGTGATATTCCTCACCCCTCCATTGGGCGGGCGCGACGGATGCAAGTTTCCAGCCCAGAATTACAGCATCAGGTCATGATTGAGGCTGTGGAAAACCATATGCCCGAGGTAATTGTAATTGATGAGATTGGTACGGAGTTAGAAGCACTGGCAGCCCGAACCATTGCTGAGCGCGGGGTACAGTTAGTGGGAACGGCTCACGGGAACCGTTTGGACAATTTAATCAAAAACCCCACCCTATCAGACTTGATTGGGGGCATTCAGGCAGTAACCTTAGGGGATGACGAAGCCCGACGGAGAGGTTCACAAAAAAGTGTTCTGGAACGGAAAGCACTGCCCACCTTTGATATTGCCGTTGAAATGTTAGAACGTCAGCGTTGGGTGGTGCATCAAGATGTTGCGGCAACCATTGACCAATTCTTGCGGGGTCAACAACCGGCAACCGAAGTTCGAGCTACCAATGATCAAGGGGAAGTGGAAGTTTATCAACAAGGGGAACCATCTTCCCTGAGCAATGGGAAAACGCAGCTACAAAATCCAGTTGTTCCGCGTCCCACAGGGTTAAGAGCTTCCGGGAAAATGGAGCCTGTTGATCCCAATAATTCCCAGAATCCTGAATTTGAACAGATGCTGGAGCAATCTTGGCAACAGTTTGAAGAAAATACGGAGAAGGTGCGCACCCCAGGGCCGAATGGGGAAGATTGGCCAGTGTATATCTATCCTTATGGGATTAGTCGTAATCTGTTAGATCAGGTTCTAGAGTTATTAAAATTACCCGTGGTCTTGACAAAAGACATGGATAATGCCGATGCAGTTGTTGCGCTGCGATCGCAGATCAAAAATCATTCCAAGCTACGTCAACTGGCAAAAACCAAAGACCTCCCCATTCATGTTGTTAAATCTAACACACTGCCTCAAATTACTCGCACCCTGCAGCGATTACTGGATCTCGATCCCACCAGTGCTGAGGGGATTGATTTTAAGATGTTTACTGAAAGTAACAATGAAGATGAAATTGAAGCCCTAGAAGAAGCACGATTAGCAGTGGAACAAATTGTGATTCCCAAAGGGCAACCCGTAGAATTACTGCCGCGCCCTTCAAAAGTAAGAAAAATGCAGCATGAATTGGCAGAACATTATCGCTTAAAAACCAATAGTATGGGAGAAGAACCCAATCGACGGCTACGGATTTATCCTGCTTAAGTTTGTCTGTTCTGGGGTAGAAACTGCTTCAGAACAGCTTTCGGGCTGCGATCCCAGTTGTCTTGATGAGAATGAATCAATCCTTGTTCATTGAATCGATAAGTGGAATCGCCATTAAAAAAGATATTGGCTTGCCATGGAACGCGCAATTTTCCCCGAACTGTCCACCATACTTTAATGATATTAGGAGCGGTTTGTTTGATTTCAGCAACATCAAAATAAATTTCTTTGAAAAATAAACGAGCATGAAATCGTAATGTCCAGAAAATAATGCGGTAATTTAATTTCCCTTGAAAGGTATTAACGGGATCTTGGAAAAAGATATCAGAACTATAAATGTGATAAGCAATATCTTGATGAAATAGGGTGGGAAGATCGTGAGCTAGTTGCGCGATCGCGCTCTCGACTTTTTCTTGATAATCGGAGTCGGTTAAAGTCATTCTAGCAACTGAGAATCCTCTATTGGTAAAATAACAACAAGACGATGCGACAAGGAGGGAAATATGACATTTGACGAATTCACCAGCGCGATCGCGCAAGGCAAAGCCTGTCCCAATGATTTACCCCCTGCCTTACAAGGGCTCTGGATTGATAAGCAAGGGAATTGGGATAAAGCCCATCGCATTGTCCAAAATGCCCCTGATGCTGATAGTGCTTGGGTTCATGCTTATCTCCATCGTGAAGAAGGGGATATCGGTAACGCCAATTATTGGTATCGCCGGGCTGGCAAGTCAAAAAGTAATGCCACCCTTGCAGAAGAATGGGAAGAAATTGCGAAATCATTGCTGGCAAACGTTCCCACGACTGTCTAAGCTTTACCAGCACTCCCAAACAATCTCATCTTTTCAGCAATCACCTCTTGCATTGCTGAAGTAACCTCTTTTTGGCAATCTAAAAGATCCCGTTTAGATTCGGTTTGTCCGTACTCTCGCCAAAATTGCAGATATCTTTTCCGAACTTCGCTATTGACATTAAACTTGCAGACTCCTAAGTCAATTGACTGCTGAATCATATTAGCAGGTAAACCTGATGCGCCGTGTAAAACTAAAGGAATCTCTAGTTGCTGACGAATTTTAGCAAGGCGATCAAAATCTAATTTCGGTTCACCGTGATACTTCCCGTGAACATTGCCGATGGTGACAGCCAGAAAATCAACTCCCGCTTCTGCCACAAATTCCTTTGCCTCCTCCGGGTCAGTCATTTTAGCTTCTTTTTCCGCCACCGTCATTCCGTCTTCAGTCCCGCTAATGCGACCCACTTCGGCTTCCACGGTTGCCCCCTTAGTATGGGCTAATTCTGTCATTTCGCGGGTAAACGCAAGGTTTTCTTGAAACGGCAGTGTGGAACCATCAGCTAAAACCGATTGGATACCTGAGTCTAAAACCGTTTTGATCATCGTGTCATCATCACAATGATCTAAGTGAACTGACATCGGCACTTTAGCTGAGTTAGCTGCTTCTAAAAACACAGCAATCAGGGGAGACCCACCATAATCTAGAACATGGGGTAAAATTTGGATGATGGCTGGACTATTTTCCGCTTCAGCAGCATCAACCACTGCTTTTGCTCCTTCAAGATTATATAAATTGAAAGCGCCAATGGCGTAGGAATCTTTTTGGGCTGCCTCTAAAAGTTCTTTGGTGGAAGTAAGCATAAATCCGTTTTGAACTGCTTTGAGAAAGGTAGCCAACCTTGTTACAGGATTTACGGCTAAGCCGGCACCCTTGTCTTGCTAACAAGGAGTGGTCTGGCAGATTTATCAACTTGATTGTAACAAAATCACAACATCAAGCAGATAGGGTAATTACGATTCTGCTAAGACGCGATTTGCTGCAGCGACGCCTGCCCCTGGAGTCATGTTTTCGTGACCGAGTTCTCGCAACGTTACTTCTAAAGAACTCACTACAGTTAATACATCTCGTTCTGCGACAAAACCTAAGTGCCCAATACGGAAAATTTTACCTTTCAGTTGATTTTGTCCTCCTGCAAGGGAAATGTCAAACTGTTTTTTCATCACAGAACGGACTTTTTCGGCATCGACTGTTGTGGGGGCGACAGCCGTAACAGCCCGACTCGCAGCATTATCAGGGGCCAACAAGGGTAATCCCAACGCTTTCATTGCTTCCCTAGTGGCTTGGGTATTCCGTTCATGGCGAGCAAAAATATTGTCTAACCCCTCTTCCCGCATCATCTGCAGGGCCGTTTGTAACCCGAACATGAGATTAATGGGTGGGGTATAAGGGGTACTATTTTTCCCTGCGGATTTGCGATACTCCCCTAAATCAAAATAGAATTTCGGTAATTTCGCTGTTTCATAGCGACCCCATGCTTTCTCACTAATGGTAACAAATCCTAATCCCGGAGGAATCATATAGCCTTTTTGTGACCCTGAAGCGACCACATCTAATCCCCACTGATCAATGGGAAGATTCACTGACCCGAGACTGGTTACGGCATCAACCATGATCAAGGCTTCTCCATGGTTTTTGACATGGCGGTTAATGGTTTCTAGGTCATTGAGAACCCCTGTAGAAGTTTCAGAATGGGTGACAATGACTGCTTTAATCTCTTTATTGGTATCGGCTTCTAGTTTCTCGCGGATGGTTTCTGGATCGAGAGCTTCTCCCCATTCCGCATTAACTCGTTCCGTTTGTAAACCAAACGCTTCACATAATTCTGCCCAGCGTTCCGCAAATTTACCATTGCAACCCACAATAACGCGATCGCTGGGACTGAGAAAATTAATAATTCCTGCTTCCATTGCCCCAGTGCCACTGGCAGTCAGGGTTAACACATCATTTTGGGTTTGATGTAACCATTTTAAGTTGTCATTAATTTCCCCAATAATTTCGCTAAATTCTGGGCTACGATGTCCAATGGGGTGTTTAGTTTGTGCTAATAAGACTTTTTCCGGTACTGGGGTAGGCCCAGGAATCATGAGTAAATTATTATTTTCCATAGCATCTCCTTTTTGTAATTGAGAATAGTAGCTGCTCCTGTTTGACAACGAATGTTAGTAAACAGGATTAGCGAATTATATTATCTCACCTTATTCGCTAATTCTTCACTATCATAATGAAGATTGTGAGGAGGAAACTTCATCAGTGTTTTCCTCCTTAGGGGGATCGTTGAGCGACCAACGATAGTCAATGGCATAATTGGTTTGCTCACACATGGTTTCAATTTGTTTTTGTTGCGCCATTGCTTTGCGTAAGGTGACAATCAATTGTTGGGTTTGTTCACGCAATACAGCGTTTTCACCGGTTGCCCTTAGCGTTTGTCGCTCTAGGAGTTGTAATAAGAGTTCGTAATGAATATGAGAGGGGAGAGGTAACGGTTCCATAAAAGTTGTTGAAGTGCCAAAGCAGTGATGTTTCTATGCAATAGCGATTAGTCTCTATTATATAAGGACGCGATCGCGCTACTGGGATCGGGTTCACTTAACAGAGATTCCCCAATTAAGACGGCATCCACACCCGCCTGTTGAATGGTTTGCAAATCTTGGGGGTAATGAAATCCTGATTCACTGACAAGGGTAATGTTTTTCGCTTGTAACTGTTCGCGACGTTGCTGAATTAGATCAACTGTTGTTTGCAGATTAATGGAGAAATCTTCTAGGTTACGGTTATTAATGCCAATTAGGGAAATGCCATCAATCTTTAAAGCGCGATCGAGTTCTTCTAAGGTATGAACTTCCACTAATGGCGTCATTCCTAAGCTATTAATAATTTTGACAAAATAATTTAAATCGGTTTCATTCAAAATGGCAACAATTAATAAAATAGCATCAGCACCCACTAAGCGAGCCTGATAAATTTGATAGGCATAGAGAATAAATTCTTTACATAAAACGGGTAAATCAACTGCTTCTCTAGCACGTCCTAAAGTTTCAAAGCTACCTTGAAAAAAGCTAACATCGGTTAGCACCGACAAACAACTTGCCCCAGCCTGTTCATAAGTTTCGGCTAACGCCACGGCATCAAAATTTTCTCGAATCACACCTTTACTCGGGGAGGCTTTTTTGATTTCTGCAATTAATGCTGGGTCGCGTTTTTTTTCTTTTAACGCATTTAAAAAATTGCGAACACTAGGAGCTTTTTCATTAACTTGCTTTTTTAATTCTAAAAAGGGTAGTTTTTCTCGTTCGCGATCAACTTCTTTCTCTTTTTCCCAAACGATTTTTTCTAGAATATTTTGCGGTTCATCATTGGGAATATCCACTTGATAACGAACTGTATCAACATTAACAGCAGGATTGGGAGGTCGTCTTCTAATTTTCATTGCTATGTGAGGATAGTAAGTAATGAACCAAATTTATTATTGTATCAAACGGTGTTGTGAGTCAAAAACAACATAAATTAAAAAAAAATTAACTTCAGTTAAGTTTCTAGTAAGCCATCAAACGCAATTGATAGAGAGAGTTACGGGGCAATTGCATCAATCTATCAAAATTTATACTAAAAAAGAATTTAATAGATTGATTGCTATCTAAATAGAATTGTCCTATTTTACTT
>JAHEOB010000190.1 GCA_018610095.1 Halothece sp. MAG | reverse complement strand
GCCGAGGACGGTAAGTCCCGAACATGACCCATCGAGGCTTCTACGCGATAGTCATTGGGGAGGTATTGACGAATGGTGCGAGCTTTGGTTGGTGATTCAACGATGACAAGGGTAGGCATTGCTAGGTGAAAACGTGATAGGACAGTTCTCTAGACTTCAGATTAATGGTTTCTGCTCAACTGATTGAAATGTGACTAATAACTTCTTCTACTAATATCAAATCAAATTTCGGCTTGCACACCTATGACATAACATGAAATCAATTAATAGCGCGATCGCGCTAATGCCAGCATCAACATGATTTATAATCACTTGGTAACTTCTTTAGCATGTATTTTTCCTTGCTACATATTCAACATTTGCCTTCACATACTCCGTAACTGCAGTCTTATCTATTTCATTATTGACGATTTGCATGACCAGGTTGTACAAATCATCTTTTGAAACGAGTAGATTCAAACCATTTGCCTTTAAAAACGAATATGCAACAGCCAATGCTGTTCGCTTATTTCCGTCTATAAAAGGATGGTTTTTAGCAATATGGTAAAGATAAGCTGCTGCTTGATCTGCAATAGTGGGATGTAATAACACCCCACTAAAGGTTTGTTGTGGTTGAAGTAAAGCAGATTCAAGTCCATCTACATCTCGAAGCCCAAGGCTACCACCATATAAATTGATTAACTGTTTATGTAGGTTCTCTGCTTCCTCTTGAGTAACATATCTAGGACTCGGCAAGACGCTGATAAACTTCTCCTATTTCAGTCAAAGATTCTTCAAATGCAGCATATATAGGATTAGGATCATCTTTGCATTGCTTATTTTCGTTATGTTGACTATTTACAGTGATCGGCAATTCTTTTGTTTTAGTCTTGATAGTAGTATTAGGGCAAGTTCCATCGGTTCTATAACTACGGATATCGAGATTTTTCTGATCAAGCGTTCTTAGCATAGCTTTCTCCTCCTTACCCTAAGGTTATATCTTGGGTAAGTCCTTGGATAGTTCAAATAAGTATTTCACTGCACCTTATCACATTGTATAGTAATCAAGTTTGACACTCCTCGTCCTAAAGGAGCAAGAATTCTCGCTTCAACGGAAGAGACTAGACAACACGGAACCTAATCCTGACATTATCCCCGTCTCTTAACCCTCAGCGAGCATTTTTCGGGTCACTCTGACCCTACTTGATTTCAATTATAGGATAGAACGCCCTAAACGGCGGCGCTTTAGACCGGTGATTTTTGGTAATTTGTACTCGTAGGTGAGGGTTAGCATGTTTTTGTATTGAGCAGTTGAAGCGATACGTGGAAAATCAAAGGATGCCCTAACGGACTTTTGTTTGTTGGGCGAATTCCTCTACCCGCCCGTGCCTGACGGCTATAACGGAGCGGAGCTTTAGTGAGCATTTTCTTGCGCCATTTAAGATAAAATGAGCTAACAAAATTGCACTATGGTAACTTAATGGCCAGTGAATCTCAGGAACGCAGCAATCAACAACCACAGTTGGAACACCCGATTCCTCCACCCACTCATGATAAGCAATATCGCGCGATCGGGCTGGTATGGGGGATTTATGAACCCCAAACGCAATTAACCCGAGGTCAGATGAGGCTTGAGGATGAGACCACCATTGAAACGGTCTTATTGGGACGCGTGATTAGTGTTATTAAAAAACATATTAACTTGAATGTTCCCCATCTCTGGGTTGTCTATCCTCGGACGCGACAAAAACAAGATTATCTGCATTTGCAAATTGCAGGAATTTGGGAACCCACTACTCTCAGTCAATCCTCGCAACGGGCAGAACAGTTGCATGAACAACGGTTATCTGAAGTGCAAACCCAAGCGGGATATTTTTCCATTCGAGGGGAATTAGTTTTCTATTCCCAGCAAGAAGAAAAGATTATTATGAAAATTAAACAAGGCTCTACGAAACCACCCAAGTTTTTTAAATTGAAACTCAGGGGAACACTGCCCGAGGACAAGGAAATGTTAGGTTGGTTTTGGGAGCTAGATGTCCAGTTACAGGGACTTGAGTTAGTCGTTACCAAAGGTCAAAAGATTGCCCCCATTTGGAAAAAGCGCCATTCCCAGAAAAAGCCAAGCACTTCCTCTTATTGGGAATCCCAACCCACGCCACGCCCAAATAACCCCCCTTCTAAGCGCCATCCTTACTCTGAGCAGAATTAATATGCTATTCCTAACACTTGTCGAAATTTCTCGGGAGCAGCGATCGCGCAACCATTAATGGTCAAACAAATAATAGCTAATGAGAATAAAATATAAGTTGGAGCCATGACAACGCCCACCGCAAGCCAAGTCGAAACATGAAAGACCATTGTAAGGGCAACCAGAATCGCTAATCCGGCACTCCAACGTAAATTAATTTTGGGAAATTGACGAACTAGCAATAGTAGCGTTAGCGAAGTCAATAAAAGATTAACTGGCACTAATACACCACAGATGGTAAGACAGTACTGACGAGATAAGGTAAATAGATCAATTAACAGGGTTACGTTCCTCCTAAAACTCGGTTACTAATTTTATGGTAACGTTGAGTATATATGCTGATTTAAATAAGTAAAGAAATCGTTACAAATTGTAAATTAATGGAAGCAATAGTTCTATAATTTGCTTTGAAATAACGTCTTGTGCGCCAAGCTGACAATTGTTATGGGATCAAGGTTTAACCCATTGAATGCGCCAGCAAAATTGGATTGACAACAATGGAACAATTTTCCCTAAAAGCAGTCATGAAAAATTAGCATGGAATGTGACACCAAAACAGCAACGATCAAAGTAACGATGAACTGGCGAACAGAAGTTTCTCAAAAACATTGCTAGTCAACTAAAAGTATAAGGCAAACTAGACTTAAAATAATTTGAGTAAGTGGTTAGGTTAAAACGTGTGGGAATGGCAACTGTTGTTATCAATAATCGGTATCGTGTCCAACGTGAACTAGGTCAAGGGGGGTTTGGCAAAACCTTTTTGGCGGTGGATACCCATCTTCCGTCAGAACGACCCTGTGTCATTAAACAACTATATCCAATTATTGCTAAGCCCAAAGAATATGAATGGATCAGGGAACGGTTTCAGCGTGAAGCAGCAATTTTAGAAGCTTTAAGTCGAGGTAGTAACCAAATTCCGCAACTTTACGCTTATTTTGCGGAAGGAGAAACATTTTATCTGGTCCAAGAATACATTGAAGGGGTGACACTCACCGAAAAAGTTGAGCAAACGGGTTGTTTATCGGAAAAAGAGGTGACTCGCATTTTAACTAGCTTGTTGCACGTCTTAGATTATGTGCATCAGCAGCGCATTATCCATCGGGATATTAAACCCGATAATGTGATTTTACGAGCCTCCGATAACGAACCCGTGTTAATTGATTTTGGGGTAGTCAAAGAAGCCTTGGGAACCGCCATGGATTCTCAGCATACTCATTCTATGGCAATTGGTACCCCAGGATATATGCCCTCGGAACAAGCGGCAGGACGACCCACTTTTTCCAGTGATTTATATAGTTTGGGACTGACGGCGGTGTTTCTACTCAGCGGTCAACCCCCACACCTGTTAGAAAGTGATTCCAATAGTGGCGAACTGTTATGGCGTAAAGTTGTGCCTCAGTTACATAGTCAATTGGCTGGCGTTATTGATCAAGCCATTCGGTTTCACCCGCGCGATCGCTTCCCAGATGCCCAAGCGATGTTAGCGGCCCTCCAAGGAAATAGGTCTGTGTCTCAACCGACTACTAATCAGCAATCAAATTCTCAACCTCGGTTGACGGAACAAGCAACAGTTGCTGCAGCCCCTCAACATGAGTATGAACAACAACAGATAGAAGAACCGTCTAAAAAGAGCAATTCCCTATGGGTGGGATTAATTATTTTCCTGATACTCCTTGGCAGTGGGGGAGTCATTGGTTATGGGGCAATTCAACTGTTAGATTTATTACGAAGTGGACGTGACCGCGTTGTTAGGGAAGACTCACAGACAGATAAGCAATCCCAAAACAGCGAGGCTTCGCAACAACAAGATTCTTCGCAAGAAAATAACAGGCGTGAACAAATCGAACGCGAGGGAGAATCTGGCAGCGAATCTAAAGATTCAGAAACTGAGGATTCTCAAAACCAACAACAGGAAGAAGCTGAAAACAGTGATAAACCACCTGTCGTCGTTGTGCCTTCCACTGAATCTAAGCCTGAAAAACAAATTGAAGAAGTTCCGATTTTTAGTACCGGTGTAAAACAACAAAAGGTCGTTGACGCCCTTGGTGAACCCACAAAGCGTCAATCGGGTTACTGGAAAAATACCCAAGCTCTTACCTATCAAGATTATGTACCAGGGAAACTTGATTTGGGTTATGTGTTTGATCGGGAGACCAAGCAGTTACTGCAAACAGAGGCTTCATTTCATTCCTCAGTTGAATTAAGTACCATCGAAACGACTTTAAAACAGATGCTTAAAGGGCAAATGAACTCACAGATTAAAGAGGCACTAGCAGAAGTTTATCGCAATGAAACTGATTTACGATCATTCGCGATCGGGCAATGGCAAGCAATCATTCAAAGAAAGAGTCAAGATCGAATTTATATTAGTGTTTGGGATGATGATTTACCTTAAGCAAGGAAACCAAGAGATTAATGGAATGGACAATAACAGACGCAAAACAGTTACTAGCCATTGATCAGGAAATTGGAGAACATAACCTGTCTCCAGCAGAATATGAAATTGTTCGTCGCGTTATTTATGAAACGGGAGATTTTGATTACCTTGAACAGCTTTATTTTTCTGATCGTGCTCTAACAGCAGGGGCAGCAGCATTATCTGCTCGTACTCCCATTATTGTTGATGATCCTATGTTAAAAGCAGGGATTATTCGTCTCACACAACATACCTTTGTCAATCCAGTTTATTGCTGTTTCAATTCTCATCCTCATTATGGAATCACCGTTTTAGCAAAACGTTATCCAAAAGGAATTTTCATTACGGGTAAAAAACAAACCACATTTAAGAGTTTAATTAAACTAATTGAAGATCAAAAAATTAATCCTGCCTTTGTCATTATTACCCTCCCGAAACTCATTGAAAAAGACTCAATTGAGAAACAGTTAGCAGCACTGACCATTCCTCATGTCTCTATCAAAGGGCGTAAAGGCAGTAGTAGTGTTGCTATGGGGATTTTTCAGGGGTTAATTGATCTCAGTTGGCAACTTGATCAACAAAGTAATGCTGTTTCTAGTAATTCCTAAGGATTGTTCTCCCCAACGTTAATTTTCAGTCGGCATATTCGTGGGTTAAAAATGGCACTGCAAACACTTCCCCAGTTGCCTCTCCCACTTGTACCGTTAATCCTTCTCCACCCGCTTTCGTGCGAATATACCCTAAGCCCATGATTCCCTGATCAGTTTCTTTGACTCGGGTTAATTTACCAACTTTTTTGTCATTAACGGTAATTGGGGTTTCTGCATCAACCATTTGGGATAGGCGAATCCCCCACAAGCGTTGCTTCACGCCTTTGTAGGTATTTAATCGAGCAATCGTTTCTTGACCAATATAACAGCCTTTATGAAAAGAAATGGCTTGCCATAATCCTGCTTCTAAGGGATTATAATCTTCTGTTAGTTCGTAGTCGGGTAAGGGTTTACCTTGTTCTAAGGTTAATTCTTCCCAAACTTGTTCTGTAATGGGCGTTGCCCCAGCCTTGGTGATAGTTTGTTGTAAGAAATTGGCATACTGGGTTTCAACTAAGATCGTGTAACCCGCGATCGCAAGACGACTTCCTACCGCAATACGCACTGGAATATCATTAATCGTGGTGGTTTGATGAGTCGCAAAGGGTTGATGGCTGAGTTCTTGTAATCCCCATTGTTCGACCAGAGAATGACTTTTCTCTCCCAGTAAAGTTAAAATTTGGTATTGTTCAGAAACATTGTTCAACTTCACCTGATCCATGGGGAATAAGTAACGATCAAGCCACTCCATTAAAAACTGACGGCGATTGGGAGAGACTAATAACAGCACCCGATCTGGGGTGACATAAACGGTTGCTAAATCTAAGGTGCGAGCAGTGGCATTGACAAAAACGGTATCACATCCTTGCCCAGGTTGGAGACTCTGGATTTCGTTGGTGCTTTGATTATGGAGGAAAGTTAAACAATCTTCTCCACTTAATTCAATCACGCCATGACTAGGATGTTGATAAATAGCAATTTCGTTTCGGGCAATTTGTTTTAATTGAGATGTTTGAGTCATTGTTCTCCTACTAGTCGAGATTTGCAAAAATTTTCTCTACTCGGGTTCTTGCTTTCTCGTCTAATTGATGCCAATCCACCTCTCCCGTACTTTCGTCTAATAAGTTAGTATCAATTTCCACGGTTACTTCGGAATCTAAGGGAACACTCCCTCGTTCATAATTTTGGAAACAAACCTCAAAACACAATTCCCATAAATTAATTTTGACTTCCTGCCCTTGATAACTCAAGCATAATTCATATCCAGGCAGCGGCGTTTCTACTTCCTGATAACTTTCTCGCCACCCCGAGTCTTCCAAGGCTTTCCGTAAATTATCCATAACACGGATATAAGCAGGCTGCATTAATAATTGGGCTTGTTGCCAAGCAGTATTATGGGGAATTTTGGGAATCATTGCTTTCTCCTTCAACAGTGACAATTTTCGGGAGAGTGGTTTGTTGGAGATAGTCGCTGGTTAAATTTTGTTCACCAATGGCTTGTAAGGCATCCAGTAAATCACTACTCTGATCCAGTAAATGGGAAATATCAATTCCTGAGTAAGTCGGTTCGTAGTCTTCTAATCGTCTAATGCCTTCTCCCAATAAAGTGACTGCCCCCCGCCAGTTAAAATTACTGAGGTGGTAGCAGCCAACAGCAATCTGCAACAGTCCCTGATAGAATGCGCGATCGTAAACTTCCGCATTCATCCACAATTCCTCAAAAGTATCATGACAGGGATAATACTGTTGCTGATTAAATTGGGTAATGCCTTGCCAAAATAAAGATGGTGATGGCATTTTGAGTTAAGGAAATTCGCTTATCCCATTGTCTCACGAACTTCCTTAACATAGTCTAGGTCAATGTCTTGAGCATCCCCAGCAAAATCGTTATCCTCGGTTAAAAAGAGCATACAGTGACATTCTTTCCGTTCCCGCATGGGAACACAAGGGCAATTCCAGTAACCGTGTTTGGCTTCTGCTTCTTTGTCTTCATAATGGCGACAAGGGCATAAGGGCGCACCTAATTCTTCTTTATGCTTTGCTAAGCCTTCAATCACCACAGAAGTAATGGATAAATCAGAACAGAAATACGTCCCCGTACGCTTAGCATAGGTTTGGGAGAAGTTGCGCATGATGTCTAAGGTGCGCTCACTGCTAAGGTTGGGATTTTGATCTTCGGTTTGGTTTTGTGTGCTAGTCATAGATTAATTTTAACGAGTTCACTGTTGAAAACGACTTCAACAATGTGGTATTTATTATTTTCTATCATGCCTCAGGAAAGCGATGAAGATCAATTTATGGATAATTTTCCACTTTTTCGATAGTATTGGGTATATCGGATTTTCCCAATATGTTATTTACCCAGTCCTAATTCTTGTCGTAATAATCGAATCGACTCGCTACTGATATAGTTGTCACTACAAATTACTTCTGGCGGACGAATTAAATCTTGTTCTGTTTCTTCTACCTTTTGTTTCACTTGAGAATAACTAGCGGGATCGCAAATAATGGTTTGGGTCGTGCGAATTAACGCTTTGAGTTTTTGGAAATCACTAGCTTGGGCTGTCATTACCAGTAAGTCATTTCCTCGGAGGCTGTGAATAATGCGTTCTGCTGCATCTAGAAACCCTGAACTGAGACTGACAATTCCCAAGCAACTATTGGTTTTGAGTTGGGTAATGATTTGAATTTCTTTAGAATAATCGTAAATGTCCACCGGAATCACTCGCACTGATTTGGGGGCAGCGATCGCGTCAGCATCTTTAATAAAATACCGACTGGTGACAACCGTGGCAGAATCCGTTTCTTCTAAAACTTCTCCCAATTGTTCTAGGGGAACTAGTTGAATGGGAACGCCTAAGGTGGGCTCCAAATCTTGTAAAATTAATTTCCCTGCCCCGATATCCCGTTCAGGAACAGTGACTAAAACTTGGGCGCTACACTGTAATCGCCAGTTAATTTCTGAGAGAAACATTTCCCGTGCCTGTTGGAGAGAGCATCCTAGGCTTAATAATTCGTTAATATTTTTTTGGATTATTTGATAGGCATTTTCGGGGAAATCTTCGGAATGTAAACGAGATTGGGTTGTGGAGGATTTACTACCGCCTTCGTGACCTTGGGCTTTGACATAAATGCCTGAACCAGCTAACGATTCGACCAATCCTGTTTCTTCCAATTGCCGATAGACTTTACTAATGGTGTTACGGTGCAACCCTGTCATCATTGCCAATTGGCGTGTACTGGGGAGTCGATGACCTGGGGGATACTGACGAGACGCGATCGCGAACTGAATTTGGTCAAAAAGCTGTTTGGAGGCAGGAATTTCGCTGTCTAACTGAATATGAAATTTGACCATTGACCTAGTAAGCTCCTCCAAGCAAATGCAGTCTATCATTTGTTCCAGTGTAGGTGATTATCTTGCCTTTGAGGAGTTCCTTAATTGAAAAATAGGGTTGCATATTTTAGTTTAGAATGCTTTAATAGAAAAGCTGAGGGTTAAACATTACTCCTCTTCGAGGGGGTGTGGCGGAATGGTAGACGCTGCGGACTTAAAATCCGTTGGCCGGTATAGGCCGTGAGAGTTCAAGTCTCTCCGCCCCCATTTAATTAATCAAGATGCGCGATTGAGCCGAAGGCTCACCGCTCCGAAGGAGCGATCGCGCCACCTTTTTCTTTTCAAATTGCAATTGAATCAAAGATTGACCAATATCGAAGATTTGATCGCGGTATAGTAATCCTAAATGAAAATAGAGAACCACTCTAGACGGCGTAAGGGGTTGATGCTGATTCTTTCTCCAAACTCATTTGGGACTGGTAAATTATATGATTAATTTGTGTAGTCGATTGTCAGATTTAATTGTGTTATGTTTATCTAGG
>JAHEOB010000189.1 GCA_018610095.1 Halothece sp. MAG | reverse complement strand
TAGTAAGATTTTTCACGAACTTTTTCGATAAACATTTCTGGGAAGAGTTTATATAAGCCTAGCATCGCTGGGTTATTTTTGAAGTAGGCTTTAATGGCGCGATCAGCATTTTCCCGATATTCGTCACTGTCGAGATAGTCATCGAATTTGTTGCCCATATCTCGACCATGCCAAAACATGGCTTTCATGCACTCTTCGGCAAATTCCATGTTGATGCGATCGTGCCAGAGATGATGAAATAGACGAGGCAGTTTTTTCGTTTCTCCTTGTTCGATAAAGTCAAGTAGTTCTGGATGGGCAGTTGCCCGTCCGCGCCAAATTCGGGGACTACCATTTTCTCCTGCGTATTGATTTTCGCGATCTAAGTATTCTTGAGGCAGGAAATATTTGAAGGCAGGAATGGGATTTAAGAAAACCTGTTCTGCATTATAGAGTAATCCCCGCCAGTAGAAGTCCATGGGAACAGCATATGCTTTGTAAATGCCCATGACTTGCATTAAGTTTTCTTCAGTATCAGGAAGCATGGCGCCTCCTGCTTCAAGGCGATGAACAATATCAGCAAATTCGTGTTTTGAGGGTGGCAGTTTAGTCGTCGTGGTTTGCATGGTTTACACCTCCTGAAGATAGATAAATTGGATTTAACTTTGGTCACTGGATAACTGTGGATTGCTAGAAGCCACTTGTTCATGACTAATGGTGACTTGGTTGGTAGTGGGTTCAATCCAACCGACTAACCATTTGGGTTGAATGCCAAAGGCAAAAATCATGAGGGCAAGAACCAGTGCGGGAAAACGTTCTGACCACGATACTTTGGGATAATAGGCAAGGGAATTATCCAGTTTGCCAAAGCAAGTGCGGTTCAACAGAATGACGAAATAAACCGCGGTTAATCCTGAGGCGATAATGCACAGTAAGGCTGCAATGGGAAAGCGAGCAAAACTACCTTGAAAGACAATATATTCTGCAATAAATCCGACTAAACCAGGGATGCCTGCACTTGCCATGCCTGCCGCGATGAGAAGGGCACTAGTTAAGGGTAATCCCCGAACCGGATTCATCAACCCATTGAGTAAATCGCGATCGCGGGTTCCCACTTTTTCTTCAACCGTGCCAACGAGTTGGAATAACAGAGCCAGAATTAACCCGTGACTCACCATTTGAGTAACAGCCCCTAACAGGCTTAGGGAATTTTCGGCAGCAGCAGCGACTAAAATATAGCCCATGTGACCAATGGAACTATAGGCAACCATCCGCTTGATATCCCCTTGCGCGATCGCGCTGAGGGCGCCATAAACGACACTAATCACGCCAATAGTGGCTAAGCCAGGGGCGGTTAAATTCCAGGTCTCAGGGAATAGTTGCAATCCAAAGCGAACCAAGCCATAAGTTCCTAATTTAGCTAAAATGCCACCGAGTAAAATGGCAATGGGGGGAGAAGCTTCCACATAGGCATCAGGTTGCCAAGTATGCAGGGGAACCAACGGGCTTTTAATGCCAAATCCAATTAACAGTAGTGCCAGTAAAACTAACTGAATTTGTTGGGGTAAATCGCTGGTGACAATTTCACGATATTCAAAACTTCCTGTTTCATTAATAAAGGCAACTCCTAAAAATGCGGTTAAAATCAGTAACCCGGAAACCGCAGTGTACATTAAAAATTTGGTTGCTGCGTAACCGCGTTTTTCGCCTCCCCAAATATTAATGAGAAGATAAAAGGGAATTAATTCCACTTCGTAAAATAGGAAGAATAGCAGTAAATTTTGAGCCATTAACGCCCCTGCAACGCCAAAGTTAGCCAGTAAAATGAGACTGTAGTAAAGATGGGGACGTTTAATGTTAGCGTTTGTCGTATAAATCGCGATCGCGCTTAACACGCTATTCAATCCCACTAGCGGTAAAGAAATGCCGTCAACACCCAGGTGATAATTTAAGCCAATGACTTCTAACCAAGGTAAAAAGGTTTCAAATTGAAATTCTGGCGTATTGAGATCAAATTGAGAAAATAGGTAACTATTCCAACCTAATAGCGCGATCGTTACGGCAAAGGCAACTTGACGTAAACGATTGGATGGCAAATGATTCGGTAAAAAACTAATAATCAATACACCAACCAAGGGTAATATCAATAACAGAATTAGCATCATTTTTATCGTCTGAACACTTCGCTCAGGATTAAAGGGTGGGGAGTGAAGGGAAAGATTAAGTTTAGACCATTAACCGAAACTAGGAATTATTGTTGAACGTCAAAAATAGGCCGATTATTGGTCTCTTGAATGGGACGAGCATTCATTTGATAGAACTCAGTAAACGCATCAATTTGTTCCTTACTTGCCTCAATCGGTTCTTGCAAAATAATCCAATTGACACCTTCACTACAGGGAGGACTAGTTAAAGAGCCAGAATAGTGATAAAAGTCTTTATTTTCAGGTAACAAGTTAGACGCATCAATGGTGGTTGCTAATTGTTGCTTTTCACCTTCTTGGGGAATCTTTGACCAAATTTTCTGCAGTTCGGAATTGCTGGTTCCGGGTTCAATTAAAGCCCCAACAACCGTAATTTCTCCTTGCTCATTTAGATGCACTAAATGTAGCTCCATGCTAGAAGCTTCCCCATCAATTTGATGTTCACTGGGAGTATGAAAGTGAAACTGTTTGAGTTCATAAGTTTGATTTTTCCAGGTTAGGGAACTACCAGAGTCATAGTTAACTTGAATACTATGACCATTGTTCACGACTTCTGTATTGGTATTAGACACGTCATAGTTAAGGCTTAATTCACCAAGATTGTGTTGATAGGTATTCTCCTGTTTAATGTTAATCGGAGATTGTTGATTTCCCGTTTCACAAGTTTCAAAATCAGAACTTAAATTATCCCATTGGGTGGGATTGGTAGAACCTCCATAACTCCAATCATCTTTGCTTTGACTATTAGCAACTTTTGCATCTCCAACTAAACTGAATGTAACTAAACCGGGAGTCATTAAACTGACTAAGGAAATGAGTAACGGGTTGCGTTTCTGATTATTGAACATTTTGATTTCCTTCACTTTAATTTGAATCCAAAGTAATTATGACATGTAAATCACTCAATTCAAATGAGTAACGGGAAACAAAGAATGATTCCAAAGAGTGCGACACCGCCCACAATTGAAAAGATATAAAATTGTGCCAAACCCGAATTGTTATATTTTAATCCTTGACCGGTTAAGACAGTGACGATGCCAATTAAATTAACCAAGCCATCCACAATATAGGTGTCAATCCAAGCAATAATTTTGGAAATCAAATTGACAATGGTAACAATCGTGATTTGATAGGCTTTACTGGTATAACAATCGTAAGCAAAGAAGTCTTTAATAGGTTTTGGAATAAATGCTAATTGTGGTGTC
>JAHEOB010000188.1 GCA_018610095.1 Halothece sp. MAG | reverse complement strand
TTTGTTAATCAGTCTCCTTGTATTTGTACCTTGGTTTTGGATATTTACGATCCTAAAAATCAGCATTGATTATTTGGATCAGCTAACTCAGCCTTTAGAAACGCAAAATCTGGAACTTTTAAAAACAACTTTAAATCAATCGGGAAACACGTATTTCGGCTCAACGCCGACTTAATTCTGAGTTTTTTTGGTCGGTTCAAAAATTAAATCTTCTTCCGTTAAGGAAGAAAAGTTCTGGATCTCAATTGTAAGGAGTGAAGGAGTTGATAGTAGTGAGTAAGAATTTACAGCCAGCGCGATGTGGCGAAGCTACCGCCCTACGGGCATCGCGTCCGATAAAGGGATAGCAAATTTAGGGGATCAACGGCGTTATCAAGGTCATGTCTGGGAATTTCGGTTTCCGAATTTTAGGTAAAACCAGTTTCTAAATGCACAGCAATGAACTAGCTGATTTGCTGCATCAAACAAGAGGAAACAAACTATAGATTTAGTGAAGGTCAAAAAGGAAAAGAATCAAGAAAAATCATGAATATTAAAGCAACTCACAACACAGTCATTAAAAACTCAACTGCACAATCAAGTACCCTTCAACCAAGTGATGTTTACCAATTAAAAGCAGGAGAAATTTTCCCTACTGAGTCAGTAGAAGACATGGGGAGTTACTATAAAATAACTGCTTATGCTTTTAAAGGTCATGTTGAAACAATCAACGATAATAACAGCGATCATCAAAATAACAATAACCAACCGACAACCATTAGCCAACAAGGAATTAATTTAATCAAACAATTTGAAGGATTACGATTACAGGCATATCAAGATAGTGGAGACGTTTGGACAATTGGTTACGGACATACGGAGACAGCTAAACCAGGAATGACAATTGATGAGGAAAAAGCTGAACAACTACTTAAACAAGACCTAGAACGATTTGAACAAGCAGTGAGGGAAAACGTTACCGTACCAATCAACCAAAACCAATTTGATGCCTTGGTGTCATTTAGCTTTAATGTTGGGGTTAATGCTTTGAAGAACTCTACACTGCTTGAAAAGTTAAATCAAGGTGATTATGATGCTGCTAAAGCAGAGTTTAACAAATGGGTTAACGCTGGTGGTCGTAAGTTAGATGGTCTGGTTAGACGGAGAACCCAGGAAGCGAACTTGTTTGCTGCATAATGTGAATCCCAGTTCATTTTTGTACTACTTTGACACTTAGCGTTATCCACTTACCTCCCAATGGAAGGGATTATAGTTCAATAAACTGATTAGCATTCTCTTGCTCATGCCAATAAATCTGCGTTGTTGCAATTGAGGAATGCCCCGCTTTTTTCCGGATCGATTCCAGGCTTGCCCCGTTATATAGACTGTGACTAACCATGGAATGTCTAAACCAGTGCCAAGAGATTTCAGGATTTACTCCTGCTCTCTTAATCATCCGTTTCAGGGATTTATGGGCGATCTGAGACTTCACTTTCTCCCCGTTGGCGGTTTGAAACACCCATCCGTTGGTTCCCAACTGTCTTAACTGTTCAACCCATTGGGTCTCTAACTTCAGTTCTCGGATTTTCCCGTTTTTACCAGTAATCGTCACCAACCAATCACCGTTGATTTGAAAAAAATCATCCCAGTGTAATCTCAGTAACTCATCAATCCTTAACCCCAATCGGTAAGCCGTCAAAACCATTAACTTGTCTCTGAGATACTTAGCAGCGTTGGCAATCGCGATAATCTCCTGCACAGAACAAATTTTCTGGTTGATGGATTTTGACTGCTTAGCTTTCTCTTTACTCGGTTTTAGGTCTTTTAGGTAAATGGTGGGGTTCTGATCGATCAACCCCATACGATGAGCAAAACGAAATAACGACCGAATCGCACTAACTTGTTTATTCGCAGTGGTGACTTTGTAATGTTGAGAGAGGGTTTCCTGCCATTGTTGAAGGGTGATTATCCCCGAAAATAAATTGCCACCAAACTCAAAAAAGTTGCTCACTGCATTGCGATAGAGCTCTTTGGTACTGGGAGCTTTGCCATGCAACCAAGCCGTGAGCAGGGCATTGGTGTCATTTAATAAATCCGAGTCCTGTGTAACAATCTCTGCTTGGATTGGTTTTGTGCTTAAACGGCTAGTCATTAATCCTCAATTGGATGCCTTTTGGAATCTTCTACCATCCACGATAAGCCCTGATGGACAGACAAAACCATTAGTCCAAACCAATGTTATAAGATTAATTTCCCGATTGAAGTTTAACCAGTTTCTAGAGGCATAACAATCAAGTAGCTAGATCTCCTGCATAAAAAAGAAAGAAACAAACTAGCGATCAAGTGAAGGCAAAAAAAGGAGAAGTTATGAGTCATCATTTGTCTTATAATTCGCATGCCATTACGATTAACTCGATTCAAGATTGGTTAAATACATTGACTAGTTCTAATTTTAAGTTTGGCATGGATCCGATTTGTAACGCCATTTGTTATCAAAGATTAATACAAGAAAAGGTCAAACAACTAAACCAAAACTATAGGACTATATAATTGACATTGCTGTTAGATGCATCTTATTCTCAAAGATTTTACTGATTGTATAGGCATATCAGATATTAATGAGTGCGACTAATAGTTAACACATCAGTGACTTGATATTAGTCTTCAATTTGCTTGTCATATAAGGCTTCCAAAAATCTTTAGGGTGTTAAGCATTTACCGCACGGATTAATAATTGTCCTTTTTCTTTACAATAATGGTTTGAGGAATCGTATCAGAACACCCAAGATAAATGAATAATTTTGCCAAGATGACTTGTAAAACTTGAAGCAGATAGTTATTATGCTTAATTCAATCGATTACACAAATTAATCATAATAACAATGTAATCTTTTCAAAAAGTCTTCTCGAATCCAACCAGAAGCGCCACCTTTCGGAAAGCCAACTCGATACCAGAGATTTCCTTGACGATCTTTTTCAAAATTGGAAAATCAACAATGAATGGCCATAAATCCTTTACGGTACAGACTAATCTTCAAGTCGGTTCCCCCTACTGATGAATCACCCCTCAATCTCCCATCCTTAATTAATGAAATACCAAGTGCGAGCAGTTGGAGCCTTGAGAGAGAGGAGGTGACAGCGCTATGGCACTGGCACGTTGGAATCCTGCAACCCAATTCGATACTTTCCGTCGTCAAATGGATTACTTAGATCGCCTGTTCAATGAAATGACAGGTGACCGCGCTCTGACTCCGGAATGGGGTCAAATTCCTATCGAATTAAACGATGCTGGCGATCACTTAGAACTAAAAGCCCAAGTCCCGGGCATGAATGCTGATGATTTAGATGTGACCGTTAACCGTGACTCGGTAACCATTAGTGGCGAATTCCGCCACGAAGACAAGGGCGATAACAGCTACGGCTCTGAATTCCAATACGGTCAATTCAGCCGTACCATCAGCTTACCGGAAGGCGTTAAGCAAGATCAGGCACAAGCTGACTACACCAACGGTATCCTGACACTACAGCTACCCAAGGTAGAACAAGCGAAAAATCAGCAAGTAAAAATCAACTTGGGTAGTCAATCGCAGCAAGCCATAGCGGGTTCCAACGGACAGTCCTAGCCGTTAACACCTCCTAAAGGTTTCCAACCCCCCTTCCAGAGCGGGAGGGGGATAGTTTCATTTTTGCTACATTGACCAACTTCAACTTGCACCCAACCAGTTCAATAGATTGGGTTCAATCTATAAATCCCATCAGGAACGAATGAAGAACTAACGGCTTATCAACAACAAGTTGACAAGATTAATTTAGACATTCCTGAATCGCATCAGCAGGGCTTTTTTGAGGAGAACTTAGAAAACCTGATTTATGAAGCTGCCCAGTTAAAGATACAAAATTTAGCTTCGCGTCATTTAGTAAAACTGCACTTAGCCCAGCAGATGAGTGAGCAGGATTTACCCACCGAAATGCGGTCCAAGGTTGAAGTGGTGGGAAATGCAGCAAATCCAAACTTTCAGCCAGCGGGTGTAGCAAGCAATCTTCTCAATCAGTGGCGCAACCGACAAACCGGGAACTCTTAACGAAGCGTACAGGCAAGGGGTCGTCGCCTGAACTTGGTTCAGGTGTTTATGAACCCCGCCTTGGAGGTTTCCTCCAAGGACAGCTCCGTTAAACTAAGTAGCCTGCGCAGTTCAAGCGGGAAGCAGTGTTTTGGTTTTTGGGAAAATTAATTCTGTACTTTTTAGTAGGTGGCGATTAGCTCTTGGTTATAATGCCTACTATTTCTATCGTACCGCAGATGGGCTGATTCATAAGGCGCCGTGGTCGGAACTTAGTTCCAACGTCCCGTGAGCGCGGTCTACCGACTAAATTAAAATTGTAGTCGTAGGATTCTCAGCCCTCATGCTAAATAAGTTAAAGCCCACCACCTACACCACCAGTTCTAGGATCTCCACAAGTAGTCATAACTCCAACCTGATCGCTCCATATACCGGAGCCTTCTACTAATTTCCAAGTGTAACTTTTAGAAAATCCAAACAAACTAGTATCACAAACGTTGCATGTATTCTTCCACACTTGATCTCCCGTTTTTATTGTTTCTCCTTTGCAGGAGTTAGAGGCGATCAATTTCTCCTTTGCTGTGGTACTTGAGTTTTCTACTTTGATTGAAGTGTTAGAACTCTTGCAAGGGAACTCAGTTGCTTGTGCAGTAGTTGAAATGCCAACTATTCCAAAACTAAGAGAAGCAAAGGCAAATGCAGAAGCAATTACACGGTTCATATGTTACCTCCTTTTATTAACTTTCTTAGTCAATCCTTCTTTATTGCATTAGATTGAATAGCTTAGTCTTATGCAACTCTGTAGCTAAGTTAGATTTACTAAAACTCCAGTTCTCAAGCTATTGATTTCATCATTTCCTCATCTCAGTAGCTCTGCAAATGTAGGGATTTTGCTACGGCTAGGATCTATAGTCGTTAGTCTTGGCATTACCGGCGTTACAGTGGGAACTGTCCCAATTGCGCGAAGAAAAACTGCATTACTATCGCTCAAACATAGACCACTCGTTGGAGGATCATCAAATTTTTAATGGAGATGTAGAGACAATGAGTGAGAGATATGCCAGTCAGTAATCAACAAGCCATTTCGAGTGTTAGCATTTGCCAGAAGCTCACAACCACCTATTGCTCAATTGAGTTATTTAGATTCGATGAAACTAGGGAAATCATCTACATTTTGGCGATTACGCCTTTAAGGGAAGAAATAGAAATTATGATCGATAAAGACGGGGAAATAAATCTTTAA
>JAHEOB010000187.1 GCA_018610095.1 Halothece sp. MAG | reverse complement strand
TTGTGGCAAACGTTTACTGAGTCTATTAATGCTCCTATTCAGGGAGTTAATAGTGCTAAAGGAATGCTGGCTAAAATTAACTTTCCCCAAGAGGCAGTGGTTTTAGCGAAACTGGGGCAAGTCTTTTTCAATTTTGGGATTAAGCTCATTCTGATTACTGCTTTATTCATTTGGTTTCGCTTTCCAGTGAGTTGGGAAATTCTGATTGCTCCAGTGGGGCTTATTCATCTGGTTGCTTTTGGCACGTTTATTGGGGTTTTTCTAGCTCCTATTGCGGCTCTGTATCAAGATGTTCAGAAAGCTCTAACGTTTATCATTTCTGGGTGGCTATTTTTAACGCCTGTGATTTATCCCCCTCCTAAGGAAGGGTTATTTAGTGTTATTGTTAATCTTAACCCCGTAACGCCTTTACTGGTCACCACCCGAGAGCTAGCAACAGGGGCAGAATTATCTCATCCTGTAGGTTTTTGGGTAGCAAGCGCGATCGGGATTGTAGGAGTTTTTCTGGCTTGGGGATTTTATCGTTTAGCGATGCCGTTTATTATTGAACGCATGAGTTCTTAAAATTATACGATTTTAAAAAGCTCAAGTGATAATTTATTCCCCCAACCCTTTTCGGGCTTAAGGAATCGCTTGGTAGCACTAATTGGTATTAGATTAATTCTTATCTCGGTATTATTTAAATTAAGTTAGGCAATTAGAGTAGTATTTATGGTAAGTGATCATCTCATTCAGGATTCTGTAAAACCCTCTCAAAGTAGCAATGATGAGGAAGTTTTAGTCAAGGCGGATCATGTGTCTAAAAAGTTCTGCCGAAGCCTGAAGAAGGCTTTATGGTATGGGGTTCAGGATATTGGTTCGGAAATGGTGGGCAGAAAGTATGAACGCCAATTACGTCCAGATGAATTTTGGGCAGTGAATGATATTTCTTTTGAAGTTAAACGCGGGGAATGTTTAGGGTTAATTGGGCCGAATGGGGCTGGCAAAAGCACCCTTCTCAGGATGCTTAATGGCTTAATTAAACCTGATAAAGGCAGCATTATGATGCGCGGTCGCGTTTCAGCTTTAATTGAGTTGATGGCGGGGTTTAACCCAATTTTGACGGGGTTAGAGAATATTTATAATCGCGCGGCGATTTTGGGGCTATCGAAAGCAGATGTTAATCGCAAGTTAGATGATATTGTTGAGTTTGCCGAAATTGGCGATTTCCTTTATATGCCAGTGCAAAATTATAGCAGTGGGATGAAGGTAAGGCTGGGGTTTGCGGTAGCCGCGCAAATGGAACCCGATGTTTTGATTTTAGATGAAGTATTGGCAGTTGGCGATGTTGGCTTTCGGGCAAAATGTTTTAACCAGATTCACCAAATGATGCAGAAGAGTGCTGTCATTTTCGTGTCTCATTCTATACCTCAAATTTCCCGAGTTTGTACTGATTTGATGGTTATGGATCATGGAAAATCTGTTTTCCAAGGAAAAGAGGTGGCTAGGGGAATTGACCACTATTATTCCTATTTTCAAGGGGAAGAAGGGATAGTTGCGGGAAGTGGTGGTGCAGAAGTTCATTGGTTTCAACTTTCAACTCAAGATAAAAAAGATATTGAGGCTGTTAATTATTTAGATCAATTATTTGTTGATATGGAAGTTACTGTTGACCCAGAGATAGTAAACTTTTCAGTATCAATTACTATTTTAAGTCGAGAGCTTCAGCCAATAGCAGAGTATAATTCCTTTTTGCAAGGAGAAACTATCGAAAATTCTGGAGAAAGAATACCTTTAAATATAGATTTAGGCAAAGTTGTTTTAAGTCCAGGTGTTTACCCTTTAACGATAGTAATTCGTGCCTATGGATTTGGAGAATTTTTAATCAGGTATAATAATTTTAGAAAAATTAAAGTTTTTGGTGATTATTACAGTAATTTTCCTTTATCCATTCCAGGATTTTTAAGGGTAGTTTCTTAAAAGTATAGATAGTATCTATTATCTATAAACACAATCTAAACGAAATAGTTATCACTTATGTAAGTGTGAGAAAACTGCTACACCTAGCTGCCAGTAAAACTCGACCAATAAAGCTCAACAAAAATAATGATTGTTAAAAAGCTATATCCAACTCACTTAAATTATGATTAATAAAATAAAAAGTATTATAAAACAAGGAAAAATCAGAATTCATAAATATGAATTTTCTTGGTCCTTAAAGAAAGAAAGTAGGGGAACAAAAACAAAAAACTTACAAAATAATAGATCTTTGCTAAATAATCTAAATAATAAAGAATATAAGCTTAATATTGGGCCTGGAAAAAATTGGGAAAAACCTAGTAAAGAATGGTTAACTGTAGATATTGATCCAGAAAGAGGTGATATTTCAATAGATTTTAATAAAAATTTTCAAAAATTTCCTTTGGCAAATGAATCTGTATCATGTATATATGGTTCCCATGTATTTGAACACATAAATATATATGCCTGTCCAAATGTCTTTAAAGAATGTTATCGAGTCTTAAAGCCAGGAGGATATTTTCGACTGGTCTTACCAGATGCCCGTCGTAGTATAGAGAAATATCTTAACAACGAAACAGATTTCCCCCTTTTTAAAAGACGAAAAGAAAGAGCTAAAAAGTTATATAACTTGGATTATACTATCTTTGAGTGCATGAAAGAAGATTTTATTTCTCCGAATAATCAAGTTGATTTATTGGGTCAAAATGTTCTGGCTCATCAGAATGCTTGGGATTTTGAAACGATTAAAAAAGATTTATCTAGAGCAGGGTTCGATCCTGCAAATATTGATCGTTCTGGATTTTGCCAAACAAACTGTCAGGATTTTACGTTTGAAGGAACGTATCCTTCGGAGGCAAATGAAGATTATAGATCATTATATGTGGAATGCTTCAAATAAACTAAATACCTAAATTTCCTAAATTTAAGAATTAATATTGTAGTTATTCCCGCTCGTAACATTTCAAAACGTGTTTTTCGTGAAAATATCTATCCCTTTGCGGATCATCCTTAAATCCTTAACTCTGTCAAAAATATTTTAGAAGTAATAATTATGAATACTCGAAAAAGTAGATATTTAAAATTAGTTAATAAAATATCAAATCTTTTAATTGATAATCCTTTACAAATTCCTATCAAAGCGAAAAATAAGTTAAAACAACGATTTAAGAATTCTAAAACATCTAAAGATTATAGCTCATTTCCAGATGCTAGAAATGTTGCAATTCAACCTGAATCACCTAAAAATAGCAAATTTCAAATAGCTCATCTGGGAGTACATGGAAATGTTGGTAATGGAGGAGATACATTACTTTTCGCTGCTGTACGCCAACTATTTCAAAAGGAATTTGCACCTACTAACTTTACGTTATTTCAAGTAAGAGATGAAGTTACAGAAAAGACAATTGAAAAAATCAACCAACATGATGCTTTAGTAATTGGAGGAGGAGGTCTGTTATTAGCTGATACTAATACAAACAGTAGATCAGGATGGCAGTGGGCTTGTCCAACTGAATTACTAGATAAAATTAAAGTTCCTATCATTGTATTTGCAATTGGCTATAACCGTTTTCGAGGTCAATCAGAGTTTACAGATGTTTTTTATAAAAATGTTTGTAAATTAGTTGAAAAAAGTGCCTTTTTTGGATTAAGAAACTATGGAAGTATTGAAGCACTTAAACAATATTTGCCAGTTGAATTACATAAAAAGCTAATTTTTCAGCCATGTCCAACAACACTACTAAGCTACTGTTATCCTTACATTAAACCCAAAAATATAGAAAAAAGCATCTCTGTCAATATTGCGTTTGATCGTCCTCATCTAAGATTCGGGAACCAAGAAAATGAAATTTTAGGAAACATAGCCAAAGTACTTCTTAAATTTCAGAAAGAAGGTTGGAAAATTAAACTGTTTAACCACATGGGTAAGGATAAGGAAGCTCTTGCATTTTTAAATACACAAGGATTATATCCTGAGCAAGTAAAATTGTTTAATGTTGCTCCCCAAACAGTTATTGAAGAATATTCTAAAGTCTCTCTCGCACTAGGAATGAGGGGACATGCACAAATGATTCCTTTTGGCTTAAATGTTCCTATTTTAAGTCTAATAAGCCATGATAAGCTAGGGTTCTTCTTAGATGATATCGGACACCCAGAATGGGGGGTAGAGATTAAAAGCCCTAATTTCAAGAATAATCTCTATTACAAACTAAACTTTCTAACTAATGAACTAGAAAATACATCTGACAAGATTTCAAATGCTCAAGAAAAGTTATGGAAAGTAACTCAACAGAATCTTCAATCGATTAAGACAAGCATTGAAAAAGGAGTATGACAAATATTGCAATCATTCCTGCCCGTGGTGGTTCAAAAGGCGTTCCTCGTAAAAATATCCGCCCCTTGGCGGGTCATCCTTTAATCGCTCACTCTATCCAAGATACCTTAGAAGCGAAAAGAGTTGATCAAGTTTATGTTTCTACAGATGATCAAGAAATTGCCGATATTTCGGAACAATATGGCGCAAAAGTCATTCAGCGTCCCGCAGAACTCGCCAATGATACCGCCAGTTCAGAAGCGGCGCTAATTCACGCT
>JAHEOB010000186.1 GCA_018610095.1 Halothece sp. MAG | reverse complement strand
GTTGTTCCTGAAAAAGAGATTAATTATTGGCTTATTTCGCTAGGATTTATACCATTTTTGGAAACTCTTGTTACAGTTAAGTGGTAACTGATCAGCCCCCTACTGTAGCATGACCTCTTAGAAACGGTATTACTTGCATTGATGTAAAAAATTCGTCATTTCTAAACCCGATAAAGGTGGACAAAAGGAAAATCCTTGTGCTAGATAAAAACCACAATATAAAAGAGATTGATTTTGCTGTTGACTTTCGACGCCAGCAGCGATCGCGTTAATTTCAAAACAATGACATAAATTAACAATAGCTTTTAAGATTTGTTCATTAATTTTTCCCACTTCTGTATGATTAATATCCCAAATTAAACTTTGGTCAACTTTGATCGTAGAAATTGGACACTGGTGGAGACACTGTAAAGAAGAATATCCTGCCCCAAATTGATCAAGAGAAATTTTAATCCCTGATTGACTTATTTCTTTTAAAGTCGCGATCGCGCAATCTTGATTTTCCAAAAAGACTTTTTCCGTTAGTTCTAAGGTTAGAAAATGACCGTCTAGCGAAACTTCTTCTAAAACCTGCTTGACTTGCTTGGCAAAATTGGGAATTTGAAACTGTTTCGGAGATAAATTAATTTGAATATAAGTATTGTCTAATTGAGGAAATTGAGACAACCAATCTTTAAATTGATAGCAGGCTTGTTGGAGCGTCCATAATTCAATTTCATTAATCAATCCCGCTTTTTCTGCAATGGGAATAAACGTTTTAGGTGGAATCAATCCTTTTTGAGGATGATGCCAACGTAGTAATACTTCAAACCCTTGAATGTCATACGTCCCTAAATGAAAAATGGGTTGATAATATAAGACTAATTCATCTCGTTGAATGGCATATCGTAAATCCGATTCTAATTGCACTACCTCTGCAATATTGGTTTGCATATCGGGATGAAACACCACATATTTAAGTTCCTTTTGTTTTGCCTCATACATGGCAATATCAGCATCCCGCAACATTTGTTCCGGATATTGGTAATTGGAATGATCCATCACAATCCCAATACTGCTACTAATACGAACTTCTTGACCATTAATCAAAGTGGGAGGAAGCAAGGTTTGATGAATCCGTTCTGCTACTTCAATAGCAGTGTTTTCATTTGTTAAGCCCTCCAAAATGATAATAAATTCATCACCGCCTAATCGCCCGACAGTATCAGTTCCTCGCAAACAATCTTTTAGCCGATGCGCAACATTAATCAACAGTTCATCCCCAGCTTCATGCCCCAAGGTATCGTTAACCGCTTTAAAACCATTCAAATCGAGAAATAACAGCGCAAAACCTGCTTTCTGGGAGTGATTGCATTGGTGATAATACTGAAACAGGTAATTGAGGCGATCCATTAAAGAACTGCGATTGGGCAATTCCGTTAAAGCATCATGCCTTGCTTGATATTGAAGTCTCTCAGCGAGTTCTTCCCGTTGTTGCAATTCATTTTGGGCTTGCTGATATAATTCGGCTTGCTTAATGGCAATTCCCACTTGTTCCGACAGCTTTTGTAACAGATGAATTTCTCCTGGTTGCCATTGACGAGGTGAATCACACTGTTGAACAATTAAAAATCCCCATCGCGTATTTTCTTGAATAATTGGAATCACTAAGTTGGCTCGAACTTGATATTTTCGCAGCATTTGACGGTAACAAGCGTGGAGATTAGCTTGCTCAATGTCGGGGATTTGCTGAATTATCTGACAACAGTCTCTAGCATCATTGGGAAATTGCATGATACATGGATCATAAACCGCTTCACCTGCTAAAGAATGCCATGGTTCTTGAACTGCTTCTGCAATAATTTTCCCAGGGTTTTCCCATAGACTGTAAATCAAAACGCGATCGCCTTTTAAAAAGTTTTGTACTTCTTGCACCGTTCGATCTAAAACGGTTTGTAAATCTAGCGATTCTCGAATTTGTTGCGTCACCCGAGTGAGTAATTGTTCTTGTTCTGCTTTTTGTTTCAACGCCTGTTCTTGTTGTTTACGCTCAATGGCAAGGCCGGTTAGTTTGGTCGCAATATTGACTAATTCTTGTTCGTGGGGATAAGGATTTCTGGGAACGTCTGTGTAGAGGGCAAAAGTGCCTAAAACTTCTTGAGTTGAGGATAAAATGGGAGTTGACCAACAAGCCCGTAAATTGTATTTCAATGGAAGCTCTCGAATCGTTTCCCAAAGCGGATCACTGCTAATATCCGTGGTAATCACTTGTTCCCCTCGATAAGCTGCACTCCCACAACTGCCTACCCCTTCACTCATGGGAATCCCCTTATGTGTATGTTCGATATATTCACTGGGCAATCGCGATTCGCCACAGGGCCACAGGTAGTCACCCTCCCGTAATAAAACACTACTAATAACGCCTTCGGTTTGTTGTTCAATCAAGCGAAGAAGCTGAGTGATAACCGTTTGTAATGATTTTCCTTCCGCTAAATCTTCTAGAATTTCTTGTTGCGTCGCTAATAATTGTTCTTGCCATTTTTCTTTGGTGATATCAACCTTAACGCCATTCCAAATCACGCCATCACTGACCCGTTTGGGAATCGCTTTTTCTTTCATCCACTTGGTATCACCGTCTGGTAAATTCACTTCAAACTCAACTTCCCACGGGCTTAAATTGGCTGCCGATTCTTCAATGGATTTTTGGACACGGGGTCGTGTTTCTGGCGGAATCATCTCCCAAATGATTTTGGGATTCGCCATGACTTGTTCTGCAGAAACATTTAATAAGTTTCTGATCCCTTCACTCATAAAAAGCAATTGCTCTTGATTATTGTGATCTACCTTATATTGATAAACCGCTCCGGGAATGGTACTAGTTAACTCTTTGAAGGTCTGCTGATTGTCTTGAAGGGCTTGTTGAGCTTTTTTCTGCTCGGTTATATCAAACACAAGGCTAGTGGAAATGATTTCCCCAGTTGCTTGTTTTCGCGGATACCCTCGTCCTTGTAACCATTTCGTTTTTCCGGAAGGGGTAACAATTCGCCACTCGTCAAACCAAGGTTGCAACTTGTTTGTTGATTCACTAATGGAGTTTTTTAGCTTTTCTCGATCTTCATGATGAACCAAATTCCATAAAATGCCTTGATTGTTTTGAACTTCCTTGCTTGGAATTTCCCAGATTTCTTCACAGACTGAATTGAAATAAATTACGTGATCTGAGCCATCAGGATAAAGAATGTAGCGAAAGACTGCCCCATTAACATTAAGCATTAAATAATTGAGTTCTATTTCCTTATGTCGTAATTGTTTTTTAATGCTATTAATGCGCTGATTTGACCAGATCACAATTCCCACGATCGCGATCGCGCTAATGGAGAGACTAACGGTCAAGGTCAAGTCAAGGAGTTGCCAGTCTAAAGCCCCTTGAGAATTTACCGTTAACAAAGAGTCGGGAAAATGGTACATAGAGCCTTCCTATTGGTTTGGGAAATATTGCTTCTGCCTCCCGTTTAATCCATTACAGCAAGTAATATGTCTAAAAAAAAATGTGAATACATCCACTGACTAATTTAATGCAAATCACTTATTTAATTCCGTTTTTTTGCTGAGTCTTTCTTTATTGTACACAGTTATGAAACTTTAATTTAATAATTGATTTTTACGTTTGTTAAAGCCAATCTATAGCAGTAAGGAATGATTCATAAGAGAACAGTTCCATGGAATTAATCCTTTCTATTTCTATATGTTGTTTGATTTAATTTTATGCAGTTTCTCATATCTGACTCCTGATTGCTATAGTTTTCATCAATCATTGGGAATTTGTGTGATGACAAGCTAAGCTGAAAACAGATTAGTCTAATATTGGAGGGGTTATCATGTCCAATCAATTTGGATTCGGTGATATGATTCAGAAAGCCTTTTATTTTGGCGTTGGCTTAGCAGATTATGCTCAAGAACAAGCGACGGAAAAATTAAACCAACTGCGGGAACAAAGCCAAAAACTCGCAGATGAAATGGTCAAGCGCGGCGAAATGAACTCCGAACAAGCCCGTAAATTTGTGGAAGAATTAATGGCAGAAGCGCAACGGGGACAACAAATGTCCACTGATTCCACTGAGACAGGAGAACCGCGACGGATTGAAATTATTGAAGAGGATGAAGAGGACTCCCAACCATCTTCCAGTTCCAGTGAAACCACAGGGGAAGATGTGGATAATCTGCGCCAACAAGTCGATGCCTTACGGGAGGAATTAAAACGGCTGCAAAAGAACTGAAGCAGGTTTTCACCGCACTGGGAAGTGCCATCTTTCAACGACTCCCCCTAAACCTCTTGGGAGGTTATAGAGGGAGATTGATAGCTCCAACGCTATCCTAAATAGTTGAATAGCGCATTGAGCCCAATTCTGGCACGGACGTACAAATACTTCTCCAGTTTGTACCTCTCTAAAACTG
>JAHEOB010000185.1 GCA_018610095.1 Halothece sp. MAG | reverse complement strand
TTGCTGCTCGTAAAATTCCCATTGGTTACGGAACAAATCGTGGTATGGGAACTGTTGAAGTGACCAATCCGATGACGATGACTTGCAGTTCCATTGACGGCTTAGAAGGAATTGAGGATATCCAAGAACTCGCACCGGATTTATCTAATATTAATGAGGACTTATTACTTGATTTAAATTATAGCTGGATAGACTGGATTAATAATAATAATCAGGAGGTCAAATGAGTCAGCAAGAAATCGTCACACTTTATAGTTACTGCAATAACAATGTCATTTTAAAAGAGGCAATTAATTATTGTCATCCAAATTTAGAGGGCGCGATCGCGCTTCTCTATTCACGCCATGCTTGTCAAATTTTATGTTTGAAAAGTAATTGTTTATATAACTGTAATGATGAACCAGTAAACAACCTAAGTGAAGTATTTGAGGCAAGAATTTTTACTGAAGGAAATGAGCTACGATGGCTTAACCATAATCTTGGTAATGGAAAAGCAGTTCTCTTGTCAGAATCAGAACAGTCAATTAATCATTTTATGCTTCAAAAGCAAAAAACTTATGAAGTTTTACCACAACAGTATTTACTATGGGGAAAAAAGGCAAAACATCCCAAATCAACCGCCAATTGGCAATCACTATCCGAAGCCCGAATTGGTCAATTAGACATTCCGATGAATCAAACTTTACAGGACGAGGAAAGAGTTTATCTCAAAACTCGCGAATACATGGCTCAAGCCGATAATAATTATGGAAATTATGCTGTGATGGAAGAACGTTTAGTCAAATTAGAAGCTCAATAATTTATTAAGTAGTAAATTGGAGATTTAAAATGTCAATTTATCATGGAATCTTAAAAGTCAATAAACAAAACCGTATTAGCTTAAAGTACACCAATCAAAAAAATAAAACTAATGAGACAGGTATTAGTTCAAGGGTTTTAACTAAATCCCTTTATGAACAATTTAATTCCTCACCGCAACAGTTACATAACCTAGAAGTTGATTTTGAATTCGATTTAGATCAACCTGTTAGAATCCGACCTACGGGAGAAACTTTCCAAGAAACAATTAAACCCAAAACAGTAAAACAGGACAAATTTCATAATCCGTACAATTTTATTCCTGCTTTACCTCGACATCATTTACCAAAATTTGATCCTCAAAATCCAAAACGAGGATTAGGAGATGCTCCTCCCATTGGTCATAGTTGCTATTACAGCGATTACTGGTCAGGTCGCATTGCTGTCAAATTAACAACCATGACTCCCTTACTGATTCCTGATGCCTCAGAAATGGCAGTCAATAATGACGACCATAAAACCTTTCCCACTCGAGTTGATGCTCAGGGGAATCCTTATCTACCGCCAACTTCCATTAAAGGAATGTTGCGATCAGCTTATGAAGCCATAACCAATTCTCGCTTATCCATCTTTACCAAACATGGTTCACAATTAGCCTATCGCGCACCCCCTAAAAATACTGTTATTCCAGCACGAGTGGAACAGGAAGGAGAAGCTTTATATCTTTGTTGCTTAAAAGCCTATAAGTTGCCTCGTTATGAAAAAGATGGCGATCCTCCTGATAAGGGTGAAAATAATGCTGCATTGCCATATCAAGGGACTCATCAATTACCGCAACATGGGGATCAAGTTTGTGTTCTTATTGATAACAACAATAAGGTAACCAAAATCCAACCTTGGAATTCAGATTCCTTACCAGGGGGAGACTGGCAATTAGGATGGGTTTGCATTACTGGAGCCAATATGAATAACAAAAAATACGAGCGTGTTTTTATTAAAAATAAACAGACTGCTCCCCCTGCTGTTGAAGTTGATTCTCATGTTAAAGAACTGTGGAAAACTCTGATTGCTAATTATCAAGAAATTCACAAACAAGACCTTGAAAAACGAGCTCAACAAGGTCATTCCTATAGTGATTATCTTGGTTCCAGCCCTGGAGAAACTGCATGGTCACGTCATATTTATCGCGAAAGTGATTTAAAACTGCAGCATGGAACGCTTTGCTATGTTGAGCTTGCCAGCGGTTGCAATCCAGAAACCAATTTCCAAACTAAGGATATTGTGGCACTTCAACCTGTAACGATTTCTCGTCGGCTTTATCAGAAAAAACCAGATGAATTATTAGATCAAAACTTAAAACCTGCTAATAATCAACAGGAGCTTTCCCCTGCGGATCGCGTGTTTGGTTGGGTTAATCAAAGTGGAAGAGGTGCTTATAAAGGTCAGTTACGCGTTCACAGTGTTCAGTGTCTCACTGAGAACTGGGAAGATAATTTTGGTGATGACGACAATACAGTGCCTTTAGCCATCTTAGGACAGCCCAACCCTCAGCAAGCTCGATTTTACAATGCTCAAGATCATCAAGGAACGCCGTTAAAGGATGGTCTTGCCAAAGAGGAGGGATATAAATCTAATCACCAAGGATTACGGGGTCGTAAAGTTTATCCTCATCACCAAGGATTACCTCCAAATTATTGGACTAATCCTTCTCAAGATAAAACAACCCAATCTGAAAATGGTCATTATCAAGAATATCGACACCCTGATAACAATGGTGAAGAACGTAACGACCAAAATCGCTCAATGAAAAATTGGGTTAAGGAAGGAGTTGAATTTAAGTTTGAAATTGATGTAATGAATCTTTCAGAAGTAGAATTAGGTGCATTGCTTTATCTTTTGAACTTACCGGAATTTCATTTTCATCGGCTTGGTGGTGGTAAACCATTAGGGTTTGGAAGTGTCCGACTCGATGTCATTGAAGCAGACACCGATTTACGGACAGGAGAAAAGTGGTCTGAATTTTATCAGTGTTTGCTTCCTAATGAAGATGAAGTCAAAGGAGAACCCATTAATCTTCAAACCTGTATCCAAAATTATCAAAGCGCAGTCAAACAAGCTTACGGCAATGGTAATGAAGAATCTATTGATGAAATTCATTTTATTAAAGCATTTCATTATGCTGCTAAAGGATTTGATGACAAAGCACCAGTGCGTTATCCACGCTCCACAGATCAACCGAACCCAGAAGGTGAAGGATTTCAGTGGTTTGTCGATAATGAACGAACTGCCAACGATAACCCTGGCAAAAAATTCTCCTTACCGCCTCTCTATAATCCCAGTCCTTTACCAACTAATCCTATTAGTGAATAAAATTAAAAATAATCATTTTTTGTAATCATTTAGCAATAAATTTAACTTTATAATTAATAAAAGGAGTTACTTATGCCTAAAACAATTATTTGTTCTGTTGGAACAAGTGCATCGAAAAAACTAGGTATTCATCCCAAACACTTAAACAATTGGGTTAAAGAAAGAAAACCCATAGATGATGCAGCTAATATCATGTTTAATAGTTTCTGCAAGTTTAAACCTAATGAAGAAAATATAGCGGCTCATTTGTCTGCCGAAATTCATTCCTTATTTAGAATCGGGATTGATAATAGTGACCGTGTTTTTTTGTTTACTTCGGAAACTGAGGATGGTTATTGTTGTGGTCTAGCTGTACAAAAATATTTAGAACATTACTGGCCTGAAATTGAAGTAACTACTGAATATATTAATGGATTACAAGTTGAAAATGCTCAAAAATTTCGTAATCAGGGAGTAGTTGAATATATAAAAAAGGCAACTGAAGCGATAGAGAATTACGGTAATGTCATTTTAAACCCAACTGGCGGATATAAAGCTCTTGTTCCTTACACTGTTTTGTTGGGCATGATTAAGGGAGTAGAATGCAAATATATTTTTGAGCAATCAACTTCACTGATTGGATTACCAGCTTTGCCAGTAGAATTTAAGCAATCGCAGTTTGAAGCTTATAAAGAGCTTTTCGAGAAAATTGATCGTGATTCTTCGATTTCTAAAAAAGAATGGGAAAATTGTGTTCCTTACCAAGCAAGGTTATTATTAGAACCATTAATTGAGCAATCAGGTAATGAAATTACTCTATCAGGAGTAGGATTTCTCTTTTTAGATGAAATGCGAAAACCTTCAGCCTTAGTTCCATTTCTTTCTAGACAGGCTATTGATGATTGTTTTGATAATGTAGCTCAGTTGGATGATTGTGATCCGTTTCGTTTCTTGCAACGCGTATCAACTTCACAAGAGGCTTTTCAACAAGCAGAACATATAAATGTTGGCAATGGTTTACGATGGCTAAAACCAGGTCGTACAACTGATCGCTACTTAGTTTCAATCGAGGGGTGGCGACTGTTAGTTTGGCGTGTAATTCGTGAAGATGAGAAGGGAAAAAAATATGCTAACAAAGTTAAAGTTGATCCAGAGGGCGATCGCCGTCAATATTTACCGTTTATGCGTATGGAATATTTAAATCAATAAGTCTCTTTTAAGGAGGTAACATGATCGCCCCTTTAACCAAATTGTGAAATTAAAATTCATCGTTTTTGTTAAAACCGAATAGTTTACAAACCATTGCGGTAGTCGTACCAGTCAACCTATTGTAGAAATAACTATCTGTAGCATTCTTTTTAGCATTTCATATCAGTTGACTATATTTTGTCGATCCTCGATGGTGAAGTGTAGCGGGAATCCCAATTTTTTAGGGGAAACAGGGGGCCAATGGAGTTATCCCCTAGAAAAAATACAAACAGTTTGCCATTGTCAAGTATCATCTCCAAAACGCTTCATCATTGTATCTGCTCGTTTGCGATTACTAATTTCTTGTCGTTGGAGATGACGAGCCTTTGCTTGTTCTAAGACTAATTCTAGAACGTCAGGGTGATTTTGACAGTAAAGAAACATTGCTTCTATAAGCACCTCTCGACTAATTCCTTGCTGCTTACAAAGAGTGGTGAGGTCTGTGGCAATACTTTGTTCTAGTCGTAAAGTAGAAGCTTTCGTTTTTAGTATCTTAGATTCTTGGTGTCTAGAAGTCTTGGTATCTAGACTTCTAGATGCCTTGTTACTTTGAGTGTTAGATATCTCTGTACTTTGATTTATAGAATCTTCAGAAACTTGACTACTAGCTGTATCTGTATCTTGGTTATTTGTTGCCGAACTATTTTGAGATATAGAAGACTCGGTAGTTGCATTTCTTGAGGGAACAGCAGGACGCTTTTTCTGACGGATGCGATCTAGGGCATCATTACTCATAATTTTCCTCCAATGCTTTGACAATCTTTTCAAAGGGATAATCTAAATCGGCATACCCCAGTTGGGTTAAAGTTTGATTTTGACGAATTGCTTTTTTGAATTTTTCTGATTCACGGATACTGGGAAAAATTGGGATGTCTTCTGCAATTTCTTTCATGGCTTCCACACTGTCTCGGCTATCCAGAGTTTGGCTATTGCCAACCCAGCGATCGCGAAAGGGAACTACGCCTAGAATTTCGCCTTGAAAAGCCATTAACTGTTGTTGAGTTTCTAGAAAATTTAGGGTATCTAAAAGACTATTAACACCTTTAGTCGTGGTTTCAGCAGAAATAAGTGCTAAATCAGTAGCCCCTACAGCAGTTAAAGAAATTTGACTTCTGGAGGGTTGGACATCGACAAGAACATAATCAAAAAGGGACATAATCGGTTTGAGTCTCAATTTCAAAATGAATGCCCCTGTACCACTACTGCTTAGATATTCCGTAACCTTAGCTAATCCGCGGTCAGAAGGAATAATAAATAAATTGTCCTCGTCAGTGGGATAGATGCCATCTTCTGTATCAATGATGCCTTTGAGGACTTCTAGCAAAGTGGGATCCCCGTCGCCAGGATCTTGACCCAAGAAGAACGTTAAATTGGCTTGGGGATCAGCATCAATAGTGAGAACCCGCTTTCCTTTTTGACTAAGTATTTTAGCCAGCAACAAAATTAAAGTGGTTTTTCCTTGCCCACCAGCTAAGGAAAGAGCACTAATGACTTTCATAGGAGAATCAAACTAACTTTTAATTTTATATATCTAGAATAATAGTTATCTATTTATTTTGAGTACAAGATATCTGTAAGTTTTGATATCTAGACCTCTAGATATCTGTAAGTCTTGGTATCTAGACTTACATAGTCTGGCATCGAAACTGGGGCAATCATTTGGTGGGTTGCAGACTTTCAGTCCCTCGACTCTAGTTGGATAACTTCTGCTAGAACAAGGGCAGTGGCAAATTAGCGGTTGGAGCGTCAACTAAGATGAACATTGTCATCGCTCGTAACTTTAATGATTTTGCTCGGTGCATCCTGATACGAACGCAAGTATTTGTTATCGAACAAGGGATCTCTGCTGAAATAGAAACAGATGAATGGGAAAACGACTCTACTCATTATCTGCTCTCGGAGGAAGGGAAAGCACTAGCAACAGCGCGATGGAGACAGATTGATCAACACACCGCAAAAATTGAACGAGTTGCCGTCTTGAAAGAAGCACGATGGAGGGGAATGGGAACAGAATTAATGCGCTATATTCTCGAAGAAATTCATTCTAAGCCTAATATCCACATCATTAAACTAGGGTCGCAAAACTCAGCCATTCCCTTTTACGAAAAGTTAGGATTTCAAGTCATCGGCGAGGAATACTTCGATGCTGGAATTCCCCATCACTTAATGGTTAAAAACAATTCTGATCGATGAATTGAGATATAGTAGCCAGTCGAACCTACAAGCGATTGAGCCCAAAAAATCAAGGCGCGATGTCGCCCTTAAGGCGACCGTGCCGGAGGCACATCGCGCGGATTGCGCCTCCGTACTCTACTGCGATTGCCAAGTATAGTGGCTGGGCTGATGATAGTGTTTAAAGGGGTAATCATTTTCTTGCAATATAAATTGATTCTATGTCTTCACGCCCAAAGCAATCTTGGCAAACTAAGCATGAACAGTTGATTGAAAAGCATCAACAGTTACTAGAAAGATTTTATGAAGCTATTCTGAACGAAGATGAAGATACTGATGTCAGTGATGAAATTTCTCAGCTTTCTAGTTTAATCAAGAGTTATCAAGAGTTAGTGGCTGTTCAAAGAAATGATGAAAAGTGAAATGGTCACCTGAGAATCCCGCCGAAGATTTCTCGTTTCTTGATTGCCAAATTGTGACCGATTCCAACCATCCATTCAACGGATTAATTTACTATCCTCATCCTGAGACCAAACCGGAACATTTTCAATTTCCCGATATTCTTGAGATTATTACCTATCCCATTGATGGGCTAAAGGAAGGGGATGAGTTGATGATTGAACTGGATAGAGAACAAATGGAAATTCCTTAATCAAACAATTTCTTATTCCTCCTATTGTCATTGATTCTAAGCCAATCAATGTGGAACTACAACACGCAAACAAAATGGACAAAAGACGCTTAGTCAGTACAGAATTTAATATCTATTATATTGTAAGCTGAAATTTATTTGTCATACATATTGCAAACATGATTAGGTTAAGTTATATTGTGTTTGTACCATATATATGCACCAAACATGACTGACTACGAAAGCCAAAATCAGCAGAACCTCAATGACGCTATTGATGCCTTGACGGACAAGATGGCATCTCGCTACGGCGATAACATCAAACAGGAAGCCCGTCAGCAGTTCAACAGTAAACTCCAAGCCAAAATGGAGCAAGCTGCCAAGCAAGCCTGTGAACAAACTTGGGATGAAATTGTCGGGGAAGCGAAACAAGTTTTATCTGATTTAACTCAAGCCCAAAGTTCTCGTTGTCTTGCTTATGAACGCAGCACGGAAGCAGTGAGTGAATTTGAAGCACAACTGCCAGAATTTGATAGC
>JAHEOB010000184.1 GCA_018610095.1 Halothece sp. MAG | reverse complement strand
GTGAGGGCATTGGAAACAACGGTTGCTGTTAATGGTGAGTTGAGTTCGTTTTGTGGGGAAACGGATTTATTTATTTATCCCGGCTATCAATTACAGGTAGTGGATGGATTGATTACTAATTTTCATTTACCCCGTTCCAGTTTATTAATGTTAGTCAGTGCCTTTGTGGGACGGAAGCGGTTATTATCATTATATGAGGACGCGATCGCGCAGCAATATCGTTTCTATTCCTTTGGGGATGCCATGCTAATTCTGCCTGCTAGTAAAATTGCTTGATCAATTAGCATTCCATTCCCAATGATATGCAACAATGATTAGGCATCTGTCACCTGCTCGTGTGTAATGATCTTTCCTGAATTTTCTCAATTTCGCCAACTTGCCACCGAAGGAAACTTTATTCCTGTTTATCAAGAATTAATTGCGGATGTGGAAACGCCAGTTTCGGCTTGGTTTAAAGTCTGTGCCGGGCAACCTTATAACTTTTTATTAGAGTCAGTGGAGGGAGGAGAAAAATTAGGGCGTTACAGCTTTTTGGGGTGTGATCCCATGTGGGTGCTAGAAAATTGGGGAGAAACCACAACTCAAACCGATCGCGCTGGGAAAAAGACGGTTTATCAGGGTGATCCCTTTCAGATCATTGAAGATTGTTTAGCCTCGATTCAGCCTGTGACGATTGAAAATCTTCCCCCCGGCATTGGTGGCTTATTTGGCATGTGGGGATATGAGTTAATTCAGTGGATGGAACCGCGCGTTCCCATTCATCCTCGTCAAGACAATGATTTACCCGATGGGGTATGGATGCAGGTGGATCATTTATTAGTGTTTGATCAAGTAAAACGGAAAATTTGGGCAATTGCTTATGCGGATTTAAGAGACACCGCTGATCTGGAAACGGCTTATTATCAAGCGCGCGATCGCGTCACCAAGTTAGTCCATAAACTGCAATCCCCGTTACCAGAAATTGCCAATCAGGTTTCCCTATCTTATTCCCAGCAATCGAATTTTTCTTACCAAAGTACTACCACTCAAAGCGATTTCTGCGCCAGTGTGGAAAAAGCCAAAAACTATATCTATGAGGGAGATATTTTTCAAGTGCTTCTCTCACAACGGTTAAATACCACTTACAGCGGACACCCGTTTAATTTGTATCGATCGCTGCGGATGGTGAACCCTTCTCCCTACATGGCCTATTATCAGTTTGGGGATTGGCAACTCATTGGTTCTTCCCCTGAAGTAATGGTAAAGGTGGAATCAACCCCTGATCAAAGAAGACAAGCAACCGTACGCCCCATTGCAGGAACCCGAAAACGAGGGGCAACCCCGCAACAAGATGCTGCCCTTGCGGAAGACTTATTAACCGATGCGAAAGAAACGGCAGAACACATCATGTTAGTGGATTTAGGGCGCAATGATTTAGGGCGTATCTGTCGCCAAGGCAGTGTCACCGTTGATGAATTAATGACCATTGAACGCTATTCGCATGTCATGCACATTGTGAGTAATGTGGTTGGTGAGGTAGCAGCGGATCAAACCGCTTGGGATGTTCTCAAGGCAACCTTTCCCGCCGGAACTGTCAGTGGTGCCCCCAAAATCCGTGCTATGGAAATTATTGCGGAATTAGAACCCCATCGACGTGGCCCTTATTCGGGGGTTTATGGCTATTATGATTTTGAAGGACAACTTAACAGCGCGATCGCGATCCGAACTATGATCGTGCGGCCGCATGGCAACAATCAACACACTGTTTCTGTACAAGCTGGGGCAGGCGTTGTTGCCGATTCCATTCCTGAAAAAGAATACGAAGAAACGATTAATAAAGCTAAAGGCTTACTGGTAGCGATTCAAGCCTTGCAATAGAAGTGATTAACTGGAAAAGCTCCAGGGAGTCTTCCCTGGTTTCGACCCCTGAAGCCTTCCCGTTCCGTACTCCTCACTCACCACTTGAGTGTCACCGTAACGAAAGGATGCCCATCTCTTACTTAATTAGGTGACACTTTAAAAACTGACACTGTTTCTAGGTTTTCCCGGTATTAGATGTTACTTGTTCTTTTACTTGAGGGATACCAGCTTTTTGTTCTTTCGTCCACACTGAAGTGCAAGGAATTTTCGAGACATCGGCATTATGGGCATATTTTTTCGCTACTTCGGTGACTTCGTAGAGTAATCCCTCTGCTAAGGTGGTGGGTTCTAATCCCATTTCCAAAAAGCAACGATTATCCACTTTGAGATCATTTTCTGCTGCTTCTTTACGGGGATTATCGACATAAGCAACTTCGCTGCCGGTTAATTCTGCAACGAGTTCCGCTAAATCCCGAATGCGATGGGTTTCCGTCATTTGATTGAGAATTTTCACTCGTTCCCCTTTGGCAGGGGGATATTGCAACGCTAATTCGATGCAGCGTACTGTGTTTTGAATATGAATAAAGGCGCGAGTTTGCCCCCCAGTACCATGAACCGTTAAGGGATAACCAATGGCAGCTTGCATTAAAAAGCGATTGAGAACGGTACCATAATCCCCATCATAATCAAAACGATTAATTAAGCGTTCATCTCGCTTGGTATCTTCGGTATCGGTTCCCCAAACAATCCCTTGATGTAAATCAGTAATCCGGATGCCATCATTTTTATTGTAATAAGCAAATAATAACTGATCTTGGGTTTTGGTCATGTGATAGATGCTGCCAGGATTGGGGGGATAGAGAATTTGTTGCGGAATCCGTTCCCCATCTTCAGTGACAACCTCAATATCGAGATAGCCTTCCGGAATTTTCATCCCCGAAGTACCATAACCATAAACCCCCATCGTACCCAAGTGAACTAAATGGGTATCTAATCCTAACTCCGCGATCGCGCAGAGGGTATTATGGGTAGCATTAATATTATTATCAACCGTGTAGCGACGATGATGGGAAGATTTCATGGAATAGGGGGCTGCCCGTTGTTCCGCAAAATGAACAATGGCATCCGGTTGTTCCTGATCCAATAATTGCACCAATTGTTCATAGTGGCGAGCAATATCGATATTATAAAAGTTGATTTTTTTGCCACTAATTTCTTGCCACGCCTTGAGGCGAACCCCCATCGGCGAAATCGGTGTTAAGGAACCTGCTTCTAATTCATTATCAATGTTCCGTCGAGACAGATTATCCACAATAATCACTTCATGACCAACTTTCGATAAATGCAGAGAGGTTGGCCATCCACAAAATCCGTCACCGCCCAGAATAATTACCTTCATAATTAATTTAACCCTTTATATTAAAACCACTATCTCAGCCGTAGGCTAATACCCATTCATTTGTTTATCAAACCGATTGGGTAATTTATTGTATCATTCTCCTTTTTACAGTTGGAAACTTTCGAAGCGATTCAGATACTGGTTGATCAAATCGCTTTAGTTCCATTCTGCTTCCAGTTCTGCTTCTGTTTCCAAAATTTCTTGTTTGAGGTTTTGCCAGTCTAAGTTTTGATTGGAGATATTTTGGCTTAACTCTCCTTGTTTGAGGTAGAGTACGCGATCGCTGAAGGTTTCCGCAACATCGAGTTGATGATTAACCATAATAATGGTTAGGGCTTCCTGTTTTAAGACATTTATTAAGTGATTGGCAGTTGCGATATCTAATCCTGAGGTGGGTTCATCTAATAATAAAACCGATGGTTGCATCATTAACCCCCGGGCAATGGTAACCAGTTGACGTTGCCCAAACGAGAGTTGTAATTCGGTTTTATCAAACCAACTGGCAGGTATTTTTAACTTTTCCGTATAAGTCGTTAGGCGTTGATTAATTTCAGATTGAGATTGATGTTGTAACTGCAACGGATAGGCTAAAGTTTCCGCTACTGTCATCCCTAATAATTTGGGTTCTTGAGGCACTAACACCACCTGTTGACGCAGTGTAATAACAGGAATTTCCCAATAAGGCGTTTTTTGAAAATAAAGCGTTCCGGTAGTGGGTTCAACGAGGCGATTTAACAGTCGTAATAGGGAAGTTTTTCCGGCACCTGAGGCACCAATAATTACCGCGCGATCGCGCTGTTTTATCTGCAAGGAGATATTTTTTAAAATAGAATTAAAGCCCCAATCATCCCTTAAACTGATCTGATCCGCTTCTAAAATAATCTCAGAATTACCAGTCATCCCCACACCAAACTCAAATCCAATAGGAATCCTGTTAAAAGGGGTTCTCCCGAAATCGTCTTCGGGTGATTCAATTGTTCCATTGGTGCTTGATCCCGATAGATTTGTACTTGTTTTTGAATGGGGTCAATTAACCAACCCAGTTTAACCCCATTCTCCATATATTCTGTCAGTTTGTCTTGAACCTCTTTTAAAGAATCAGTTTCTGAGCGTAATTCGATCACAAAATCAGGGGCAATGGGGAGAAATTTTTGTTTTTCGGTTGCAGATAATTGTTCCCATCGTTGTTGTTTGATCCAAGCAACATCAGGAGAACGAATGGCACCATTTGGCAGTTTAAATCCTGTTGAAGAATCAAATACTTTCCCTTGTTGTTTCTGACGATTCCAAATAATTAACTCACCAATTAATTCGGCATTGCGATTTCCTGTTTCTCCCCCAGTGGGTGACATAATCAGTAACTCTCCATAGGCAGTACGTTCCAATTGGAGATCAGGATTAGCTTGACAAATTTGTAAAAACTGCTCATCATTTAATTCCAAAACTGGGTTAAAATTTAGGGTATAGGTATTCATAAAACTTATTAATTGTTTTGAAACAATAATGTGTAAAAAACTTTAATTTATATACACTAAGAGTGCAGTAGTTTAGTAAAACAAAAAGGAACCATTAACTTAGTAACGCCACGAATAAACGCTCTTCAAAATGCTGGGTTATGGCTATCTAAAGATGTAGTCAAGTTATTAATATCTAAAGGAGGTGAGTAATTAATGGGAGACAAAGAAAATGCTTTTATTTCCTCTCCTTGTCTCCTCTTTTCCCTATCAATGGCTAACCCAAATACTGATGGACTACCTCAACTAAATGATCGCTCCATTGTTGGGCAACCTCTTCCTCTGCTGCTTCTACCATAACGCGGATTACGGGTTCGGTTCCCGAGGCACGGACTAACACCCGTCCTTGATCGCCCATTGCTTCTTCTGCTTGCGCGATCGCGCTTTGTAAGGGTTCACAGGATTGCCAATCACACCGTTTTTCTGCGTCTTCTACGCGAACATTAGTTAATAATTGGGGATAGGTTTCAAAACTTTCATCTCGCAGGGTTGCTAAAGATTGTCCTAATTGCCGAGTTAAACACGCAGTATGCAGGGCGGTTAATAAACCATCGCCAGTACAGTTATAGTGATGACAAATAATATGCCCTGATTGTTCGCCTCCTAGCATTGCCCCAGTTTCCCACATTTGGGCTTGAACATGTTGATCGCCGACGGGGGTGCGAATGAGGTGACCGCCCACTGCTTCCCAAGCACGTTCAAACCCTAAATTCGCCATGACGGTAGCGACTAATAAATTCCCTGGTAGTTGGGATTGTTGTTTCAACTGGTTTCCTAGCAGATAGAGAATATAATCCCCATCAATCACTCGCCCTTGGCTATCCACCGCTAAAGCGCGATCGGCATCGCCATCAAAGGCAAAGCCCATGTCTGCTTGGTGTTCCACAACGGCTTGTTGGAGTAAACTGAGATGGGTTGATCCACATCCGACATTAATGCGATCCCCATCTGGGCGGTTATGTAAGGATATAACCTCCGCCCCCATCTGTTCAAATACCGTAGGGGCAAGATGCACACAAGCTCCCCACGCTAAATCGAGGACTATTTTTAAGCCATTTAAATGCACCTCGGGTAAGGATTGCTGTAGCGTATTGGCATATTGTTCAACTAGGGTATGACGAGGATAATGTTTTCCCCAGTTCACCTCAGGGGCAACCCCTTGCTTATCACCGCGTACGCCAGCCTCGATCGCGCTGGTTGCGGTTTTATCTAATTTTAATCCATCAGCACCGAAAAATTTAATCCCATTATCTTCGGGGGGATTATGACTGGCAGAAATCATTACCCCACCAATGGCTTCTGTATGGGCGGTTAAAAACGCCACACCGGGAGTGGGGCACAATCCCAAGTTCCACACTTCTAACCCCGCAGCAGTTAATCCTGCCGTTAGGGAAGTGGCTAACATATCGCTGGAATTACGCGAATCTTGCCCGATCGCGATCGCGCCCACCCCAGATTGTTCTTTATAGACTTGCCCTGCCCAAAACCCTAACGAGAGGGCAAACGGAGCCGTTAAGAGATTGCCTGCTTTACCACGAATGCCATCGGTGCCAAACAACGCTGTTCTGGGTAATTCAGGTAAATTTAAGAAGGAATTAGCAGCCAGTGATACAACCATTCACCAAACTCCTCACACAAAGCGATTTAGTGGGTGAGGATATCATGTTTAGCAAATTTTACCAATGACCAATAAAAAAAAGGGCGAACGATGGGATTCGAACCCACGAATGGCGGAACCACAATCCGCTGCCTTAACCGCTTGGCTACGCTCGCCATGCTAGGTTAGTTACGTATTTTATCATAATGACTAAGAGCCGTTAGCGTCAACCTTGAAGTCAACTTTTATCTTATGAAACGTATTCCTTTAATCGGCAGTTTAGTTCTCCTCGGTGTTTTAGGAGGAGTAATGGTAGCAACAAATCCCAGTCGTGATCGTTACAAAGATTATGCTGCAAAGCAAATGAACTCTTATGTGAAAAAGGAAGTTTGCAGTGATGTTGAGCAAAGTTTTTTGCGCGATCAATGTGAGAATGCTGTTGATGTGGGGCGTAATCAGATGGGAAATTTGATCGATGATTCCACCCAACGAGACAACTATTTTTTATTTAGTATTTATACCACTGAATTTAATGTTCCTGTACCCAATATTGATAATCAGAAATTTGTGACAATCGCAGTTTTTAATAATTTCTGGACCTATCAAGCAGATAAAAATTAAAAAAGTTTCTGTTTCATGACCGCAATTAAGCCTTCAATTTCTTCTAAGGTGGTAAAATAATGCACACAGGCACGGATACAGTCGGGATCAGCAAGGGTTCGTAATAAAAAGCCTTCTTGTTCCAATTCTTTGACAAAGGGTTTGTGAGCAATTCCTTCTAATTGAAAGGAAACTAATCCCGCTTCTGGGGGGCAGCTGCGTAAACAATGAACCTTGGGCAGAGACGATAATCGTTCCCAAAGCATGGCACTGCGTTCACAAATGGTTTGGTAACGTTGTGTTGCTGTTCCCCAACGATGGTGTTGCGCGATCGCGCTGCTTAATCCCATATATTCGGGGTAAGGAGAGGTTGCCACTTCAAACCGTTGTCCGCCTTGTTTGTAGCTAACGGGTTTCCCTTGGCTATTTAAATTCAATCCCCGCCAGCCAATAAAGGTGGGACGCAGTTGTTCAAAATTGTTAGGGGAAATATATAATCCGCCCACGCCAGCAGGGCCACATAACCATTTATGGCCAGTAAAGGCATAAAAATCAACCCCTGTCGCAGCTAAATCTAAAGGGAGAGAACCCACAGATTGCGCTGCATCCACTAAAACTTTCACGCCTTGTTCATGACACACCCGCGTAATTTCTGTCAACGGAAAGACTTGCCCTGTATTCCATAATAAGTGAGACAAAATCACTAATCGAGTATGGGGTTGCAGATGCTGCTGGATTACTGCAGTGGGATTGCCTTCATTTAAAGTATCCATAATGGGACAAGTGGAATATTGTACCCCGAAGCGATATCCCAATTCTTGAACCGTTGCAATAATGCCAGGATGTTCACAATCAGTAAGTAAAATGTGATCCTGATTTTGCCAATTTAGTCCCCATAACGCTATATTACATCCAACCGTGACATTTTCCGTCAGGGTAATGGTATCTGATGTTGTTCCCACTTCTTGCGCGATCGCGTGACGGGTTTGGGCAATTTGTTCCTCTATCCATTGATTCACGCTTTGAGAATAAGGGCCTTGCGCCTGAATTTTTTCATAGGCTTGTACAATCACTTGTAAACTTTCCTGAGAAAGGGGACCTTGTCCGCCAAAATTAAAATACCCGTTTTTTGTCCAACCCATGTTCATTTTGAATTAACTGTTTTCACCATAGTTGTTTATTCAACAAAAGTGGCAAGGATTCTCCGACTACACATCGCGTTAGCGATTAGTCGAGGGACGGCGCTCACGGGACGTCGGAACTGAATTCCGACGACGGCGCCTCAGGAATTGCCACATCCTCACTAATCTGTACTAATCTGTCATAATTAAGTTAGTTCGTGAAATATTGAACCATGAAACAAGTCATTACCGCCAAGTTAAAGTTAAACCTCTCTCAGGAGCAAAAGTCTCTCTTAAGGGAGGTTTCTTTAGCTTATCGGGATGCGCTTAACTATGTTTCACAACTAGCTTTTGACCATAAACGAACCAGTAGTGCTAATAAACTCCAAAAATTAGCTTACTACGAGATTCGTTATCAGTTCCAACTCCCTGCTCAGATGACGTGTAATGTCTGCCGTCAGGTAGGAGCAACTTATCGCACTTTATGGACTAAAGTCAAACAAAACAGCCAACATC
>JAHEOB010000183.1 GCA_018610095.1 Halothece sp. MAG | reverse complement strand
GTTGTTGTTGGTATTCCTTGGCTTTTCCTAAAATCGTTATCCAATATCGAGACGTTGCAATATTTGGTTCGTGACTATATTGTTCAAAGAATAGCCATTGCATTATTTTAGCTTGTGTTAACTTAGAATTGGGAAAATAGACTGTTCCTTGACTTAGATAAAATAAGATAGCATTAGATTCAGCAAGAAACTGATTGGGAGCAATCTCTAAAACAGGAACTTTTCCATTAGGATTCTTTTTTAAAAAAGATGGCGTTTGGGTTTCCTGTTGTAAAATATTGACCTCAACGCGATCAAAAGGAATCGCCAATTGATTTAACAGAAGACGAACTTTATAACAATTTCCCGAAGGAAGAAAATCATATAACCGATACATTATTAGCTAATTAATCCGATGAGTTCCGATAATTTTCATTATCTTATAAGCAGTTTCAACAGTAAGACTTTCATGTAAGGGAGCTTTCGCCTGTGAATACGCCGACTCACTATATTGTTAATCTCGTTTTACTGGGAAAAACCATTGCTCCCAATCAGACGATTGCCATTACCGTTGGGGCAATCCTACCTGATGTTCCCATTTTTATTTTTTATGGGATCACTAAATTTATTTATCAACTGCCTGACCAACAAATTTGGGGAAAAGCCTATTATGATCCCTTTTGGCAAACCTTGATCGCGATTGTTCATTCTTTCCCCCTTGCTGCGATCGCGCTGTTGCTGTGTTTATGGTGGCAATGGGATGCGGGGGCAATGGCATGTCTTAGCATGATTTGCCATTCGCTATTAGATGTCCCCGTTCACCATGAGGATGCTCACCGTCATTTCTTCCCTTTCAGTGATTACCGCTTTGTCAGTCCCATTTCTTATTGGGATCCGGCTCATTATGGGCAATGGGTTGCCCTGGTGGAAGTCGTGGGGGTGTTGGCAATTACCCCGTTGGCGCTGGGATTGCTCCAGTCTGCCGTTAGCAAATTCCTAGTTGTGGGGATTAACGGTTTTTACTTGTTTGCCTATTGTCGCTTTTATCTTTAACTGCCAAAGCGTGGCCCTAATCCAGCTTGTGGGGCATAAACAGCGCGATCGCCGAGTTCTTGTTCGATTCGCAATAGTTGGTTATATTTAGCAATCCGTTCACTACGGGAAAGGGAACCGCTTTTGATTTGCCCAGCCCGAGTGGCAACCGCTAAATCCGCGATCGTCGTATCTTCGGTTTCCCCAGAGCGATGGGAAATCATACAGCTATATTGATGGCGATGGGCGAGATCAATGGTTTCTAGGGTTTCACTGATGGTTCCAATTTGATTGAACTTAATTAAAATGGAATTTCCTGATTGGGTATCAATGCCTTTGTGTAATCGGGTGGGATTGGTAACAAATAAATCATCTCCCACTAATTGCAACCGCGATCCCAGTTTTTCGGTTAAGGTGCGCCAGTTCTCCCAATCCTCTTCTTGTAAACCATCTTCAATGGAAATAATGGGATAATTTTGCGCCAAGTTTCCCAGATATTCAATTAAGGCTTCCCCCGAATGCGGGGTTCCATCATAATGATAGTTCCCGTCGTGATAAAACTCATTCGCTGCCACATCTAATGCAAGCGCCACTTCTTCTCCTGGTTGATAGCCTGCTTTCTCAATGGCAACCATTAACATTTCTAACGCAGATTCATTGGATTCTAAATTGGGAGCAAATCCCCCTTCATCTCCAACACCTGTTAGCAATCCCTTCTCATCTAACACTTTGCTTAAGGCACTAAAGACTTCTGCACCATACCGCAATGCTTCACTAAAGGTGGGCGCACCAATGGGAACAATCATAAATTCTTGGAAATCCACATTATTGGCAGCATGTTCCCCGCCGTTAATGACATTCATGAAGGGGATGGGCAAGACATTTGCCATGGGGCCGCCTAAATAACGGTAAAGGGGAAGCATTAAATGGTCGGCTGCTGCTTTTGCTGTTGCCAAGGAAACCGCCAAGATAGCATTTGCCCCGATATTCGATTTATTATCGGAACCATCTTGCTCCTTCATCGCTTGGTCAATGCTCAGTTGATCCAAGGCATCTAAATCCATCAGGCTGGGATAGAGTTTTTCTTGGATATTATTCACCGCTTTTAGAACGCCTTTACCCCCATAACGATGATCCCCATCTCGCAGTTCATGGGCTTCAAATGTGCCTGTGGATGCCCCACTGGGAACTTGCGCCATCCCAATTACCCCACTGACTAACTGCACTTCTGCCTCAACCGTGGGTCTGCCTCGGGAATCAAGAATTTCTCTGGCACTAATGGCTTCAATGGCTGTTTCGGGATTATACATGGAATTGTCTCCTGTTCCTGCAACTTCGGTGAAAAGGATTCCGCTAACATTGCCATTGTGCCATTTTTAGCTGTCAGATTCGGTATTAGGGATTGCGTTTTAGCACCCAAATTTCTAATAGTGACCATTCTTCCCCAGGATAGTTTTCCTGTTCCAGTTGAGACATACGACGATGTCGCGTTGCAGTACTGCCCACAAACTCTAAATGGTTCAGCAGCAATCGCTTGGTGGCATCTGCTTTCTCTAAGGTAAAGGGATTGAGAAAGTTGACAAGGGCATACCCTTCTCTCGGGGCACTGGCAAAAGCATCAATCAAATATTCCACCGTCTCCGGTTCTAAATAGGGCAAGGAAGCGGTACAAACGAAGAAATCCGCTTCATTCATGGCATTGACCACAGCTTCTTTTTTCTCGGGAGAGGGATTATTGAGATCCGCTTGAATAACGTTTTCAAATAACCCCGCATTTTTAGCATAATTAACCGCGTTTTCGGAAATATCAATGCCAGTAGCTTGGAGATTGAAACGACGGGGTTTTAAGGGTTGGGAAGCACTCGCTTCATCTTTCCAGTTTTCGCGAATTTCATCAACCGTCATATTGTGCGCGATCGCGAGGGTGGTATTGCCGAAACAGCAACAGAGATCCACAAAAGGAATGGCGCGATCGCCCTGTTTTTCAAACCAAGGCAGCACTAAGCGATCAAAGGTCGCCCGATTATTGTTATCAGAAATGTAGTCTAGGGTATCAATAATTCGCTCTTTAAAGGGAACGGGAGATGGAGCAACATAAATGTCATCAAAATGTTGTTTTTTCTCGTCGGTTTTTATATTGGTTTGTTCACTCATAACAATTGGGTCTTGGACTGATTGGTACTAAGACTTTAACCATATCTGATCAAAGGGAGTCTTGGCAACTGCGGGAAAACCACTTACTCCTTATGGGGAATAATTTCTTCTAGCACAGGAGAGAGATTTTTATTGAGTTTGCCAGCGCGAATTAACTCCGCATAGGTATCCACTTCAATATCTAATAATTCTTCTTGTAATTGTTCTTGTTCCAGTGATTTTAGTTCGGGATTGGTTTGTTGTAATTGACTAAGTTGTTGTTTGACGTTGTCTAATTCTTTTTGAATAGCGTCATTGAGATTATTTTTAAATCCTTGATCAATGGCAGGAAATTGCTGAACATCATTGAGATGTTGTAAAACGTTTTCTAAACTGCGACGACGGGCGAGTAATTCACTATATTGTTCTTGTCCAGCGCGATCGCCGGCTAATCCTAATTTCTCAATAAGAGGCTGCATGGTCAACCCTTGGAATAATAGGGTAAATAGCACCACGCCAAAGACGGCTTCAATAATATCCTGTCTGCCTTCTAACATGGCAGGAACACTTAAAGCTAAGGCAATGGAAACGGAACCTCTTAAGCCACCCCACCATAAAACCGTTTTTTGTTGCCAACTAATGGGATTTTTGGTAATAACATCACTCAAGGCACCTAACCCATAAATGGTAATTCCACGAATCACTACTAATGCCAAAATCGAAACGCCAATTAATTGCCATTTTTCTGCTAAACCGCGAATATCAATTTGATCACCGATTAATAAAAACACAATGGAGTTAACAAAAAAGGCAACAAATTCCCAAAATTCGGTTACTGATAAACGAGTTCGGGGATTCATGCCAACGCGAGAGCCAAAATTCCCTAGAATTAAGCCTGCTGTAACCACACCAATAACCCCCGATCCCCCTAATTCTTCGGTTAATAAATAGGTACCATAAGCAGGAACTACGGTTAAAGATTGTTCCACTAAGGGGAGATCAAATCGTTGCGTTAAATAGGAAATCCCAAATCCAACCAGTAATCCCACACCAATTCCAATTCCTGTAAAGGAAACAAATTGGGCGAGTGTATTACTAACTGAAAATTCTTGTGTTCCCATGGGAATTGCAACGAGGATGCTAAAGGCAACCACAGCAACCCCATCATTAAATAAACTTTCTCCTTCCATTAAAACCGTTAGCCGTTCTCCTACGCCTAATTCTCGGAAAAGGGCAATGACGGCAACGGGATCTGTGGCAGCTAAACTCACACCCACTAATAAAGCAATAGGAAGCGATAATTCAGTAAAATAGCTTATGGTGGTACCAATTCCAACAACAGAAATAACGACGCCAACAATGGCTAACAAACTAACTGGAATGAGATTGTTTTTTAAGTTCCGCCAACGAATATTCCATGCTGCTTCAAATAACAGTGGCGGTAAAAAAATCAGTAGGATTAATTCCGGAGAAAGATTAGCCAGTCGAATATCAACAAATGCTAACCCTAATCCGACAATAACTAATAGTAATGTATAGGGGATTTGACGGAAAAAACTATAAAATTGTGATAAAGTTGCAACGCCCAAGGAAATACAAAGAACAATTAGAAACTTCTCTAAACTCTCTTCAATAACTGCTGATTCTTCCATAGCCGACTCCATACTTAGCCCTGATACAATTAATCGGATTTTTTAAACAACTAAATTGTCATTGTTACTCACTTTAATGAGACAATTCGACAATCAATCTTCGTTAAATTGCGATTTTATCAGAAACGGTTCTCTTGGTACACTACACCTTGATGGGCTGATAGGGGAGATTCTTTATGAGTTCCATAGAAGTCATCCAAGGTGACATTACCGAACTGCAAGTCAATGCGATTGTCAATGCTGCTAATGCCAGCTTGATGGGTGGTGGGGGTGTTGATGGTGCCATCCATCGTGCAGCAGGTTCAGAACTCTTAGAAGAATGTCGCAAACTGGGCGGTTGTGAGACTGGAGAAGCGAAGTTAACGAACGGCTATCAGTTACCTGCTCGTTTTATTATTCATACGGTGGGACCTGTTTGGCAGGATGGCAATCAAGGAGAACCCGAATTATTGCGACAATGCTATATTAATAGCCTCAAAATTGCTGATCAAAACCAGTTAGTTTCGATTGCCTTTCCCTGTATTAGTACCGGTGCCTATGGTTATCCGAAAGCGTTAGCTGCAGAAACTGCCGTTAATACCTGCCGAGACCAATTGCAACAGGCTAATGCAGTGCAAAAAGTCATTTTTTGCTGTTTTGGGGAACAAGATTATGAAATTTATCAGAAGTTGTTATCAAAGCATCAATAAGTGTTCGGAAAGTGACAGAAAAAGGGAATTATCGGTTTAATTAAAGATAGAAATTGTTGACATCAGTTTCTTAAACTGGTTAATGCGCGATCGCGCTCCGGAGGCGTTTCTCGATAATAAGTAGGATTTCGCTTTCTTAAAATAATATTTTATCAATGGTTACGATTAAGAAAATCATTTTATGAATTCGTATCAATTATATATAATTGAATTAAAGATGTCGAGCGTCAAAATAAGGAGTTAGCGATGGCAACGATTGTTGACATTGCAGTTAATAATGATTCGTTCCAAACTTTAGTTCAAGCCGTTAAAGTAGCCGACTTAGTTGATACGTTAGCCAGTGACGGACCGTTTACCGTATTTGCCCCAACGGATGATGCGTTTGCCAAACTTCCCAGTGGAACAATTCAAACGCTTGTGGAAAATCCACCT
>JAHEOB010000182.1 GCA_018610095.1 Halothece sp. MAG | reverse complement strand
TCTTAATAGCAGGGCGGTACTGGTCATGCCATCAGCATCATAATCGCCACAAATACTAATTTTTTCATTGTCATTGAGGGCTTCGGTAATTAAATCAATACTGGAAGTTAAATCAGGAAACTCTGCTTCAGGGGAGGGCAAGGTTTCACTTTCAGGATCAATATAAATTTGTGCTGCATCTGGGGTGACAATGCCACGATTGATTAACACTTGGGCTAACAGTGGCGGTAATCCGGTGGCATCGATCAGTTCATGAACTTGTTCAGCAGCAGGTTCTGGAATGTGCCAACGTTGCAGAGGAAGTTGAGTGGTCACTGCCAGTTAGAAAGTTACTTGCGTGACAGATTGTAACAAAAATCGCTTTGGTTAATCGTCATCGTCATCGTCATTGTTACTAGTTTTTTCGACTCGCCGAAAGGGTTGGAGAAAATTAATCAGTTGTTCGACACTTCGGGATTGAATCCACACTCGTCCTTTCCCTCGGAAACGACAAACCAATCCTTCTCCCCCAAAGATAGCAGTTATTAAGTTTTTAAAGGAAAGTCCATTGATAACTTCCACCTTGTAATCTAAAGTTTCTTCAAAGGCAACGATGTAGCCGGTATCAATGACATATTCCTCAGTGACAGCCACTTCAAGAATGGCACCATAGGAACTAAACCAAAAATCTCCTTCTCCGGTAGCACGAATTAAAAATAAGGATTCCCCATTGAAAAACCCTTTAATGCCTTCAAATCGGTTTTCCATCTGGATATTAGGACTACAAGCTAAAAATCCTGCAGATTGAACAATTAACGGTACGCTGTTATCAAGATAATAATGGTGAATGTCTCCTGAGGTAGCAGGTGTAAGATAAAGACTCCCAGTTTGATCAAGGGCACGATATTTATTCAGAAACAGGGATTCCCCTGTAAATAATCGTCCAATACTTTGAAAAATCCCCCCTCGCAGAGAGGATGTTAATTCGAGGCAAGTATCCATCCCTGCCATTGCAGACGGTTCGATGATCAGGGATTGTCCCACATCTAAGTCAATGTTAAGGGCAGCATAAATGGGAGAATGTTCAATAGAATAATTGTAGTCACTGTAATCTTGCGCCATAGTTATTCAATTTTTTTTGGTGGAAGTTTGGGACCAACGAACTCTCCAAAAGCTGTATTATTATGGGTTTGGCAATAAATGGTTCCCACTCCTTTAAACCGACAGACTAATCCCTCACCACCGATTCCCAATAATGATCCAATCCAGCTTGATCCTGCTTTAGTTACGTCAAAGTCGAGACTTTTTTCAAAGGCAACAATATGTCCTGTATCCACCATATATTCTTCTCCATCCACTGGCACTGTATAAATTCCCCCAAAGGAAGTAAGCAGGGCTGTTCCTTCTCCTGAAAGCACTAACCAAATAAGGGATTCTCCTGAGAAAAACGATTTGAACCCTTGAAAGCCGATATCCAAATCCACATTTTCGGAACTGGCAAGGTAAGATGTCGCTTGAACCACTAACTCCTGTCCTGAGAATTGATAGGTCATTAAGTCGCCAATTAATTTGGGGGCAAGAAAAATTGTGCCCTGATCCCCTTTAGGGGTAAATTGACTTAAAAATAATGATTCTCCCCCCAGCATCCGTTTAATAGCACCGAGAATGCCACTTTTGCCATGTCGGAGGACCGTATCCGCTTCGATATTATCACTCATGGCAATCATACAACCCGCTTGGGCGTATAAGTTTTCCTTTTCTTTTAAAGTAATTTCCGCGATCGCGCTATCAGGTTGATTACGTAATTGAATCTGCATCGTTATTTAGGAACTTTTGGCTTAAGAAATTTTACTAAACTGTTAAGACTTCGCGATTGCAGGTAAATCTTGCCGTCGCCTTTGAGTTTGTTAACCAATCCTTCCCCAGAGAAAATGGAACTCAAAATGCCGCCAGCTAAGCCGATTCCCATACGAATATCGGGTTCGTAGGCAACTAAATGCCCATTATCAACAGCATATTCTCCCACAACATCTTTTTCATGAATTCCACCATAAGCTCCAAAAAAGACAGTTCCGCGTCCTTTGACTTTCAGTCTAAATAATCCTTCTCCTGAAATCCAACTGATGAATCCAGCAAAATCAACGCCCATATCAAGGTCTGGTGTCTGGGCAATAAACGCCCCCGGTTGAAAACAAATGGCATCATCGTCTAATTCTAAAGCAACCAGATCACCAACCACTTTCCGAGTCAAAACAATCCTTAACGGTTGACCAGTTTCATTGGTATAAGTATTCACAAACAACGATTCTTTGCCTAAAAATGCTTTGAGAAAAGCAGAACACAAGTTCCCTGATAAGTGGCTTTTCATGGTAATTTTGGCATCCATACTGATCATTGCCCCAGCTTCTGCTGTAATACTGTCGCCGGGGGATAAGGTGACAAATAGGGTGGAAAACGCAGGTTTGTATCGAATCTTGTATTTCAAGTTCTTGCAGTCTCTATAATGGTTTCAATCAGCATATCAGATTTTGGTGTTAAGTCATGGTACGGTTAAAGATTTGGCAGTGGTTGGTTTTAGCCCTTCCGTTTATTTTCATTATTGCCTTTTTTCTCATTGTTGCAGGAATACAAATTCAGCAATGGGGGCTCACTTGGATTTGGGGAATCATTATTTTAGTCTTTCTGGGATGGCAATGGTTATTAGTACGGTGGACAAAACCTGATACCAAATCCTTTGAGGAGGTTAATCAAGAACTCAATGATCAATTAGAAGCCACGATCGCGCAGTCGGATGAAACTCCCTTAGATGAACAAGTGGAAGAGGTCTTACAAGAAATTTTAACGGAAGCGCAAACTGATCCCCCGATTTGGGAAGATTGGCAGTTATTTTGGCAGCGCTGTCAACAATTAGTGAGCGCGATCGCGCAAATTTATTCTCCTGACACGAAATATTCCCTCCTCAATATTTATATTCCGCAAATTTATTGGTTAATGCGGGGTACAATCGATGATATGGATCAATGGATACAGAAACTGTCCCCAGTTCTTAATCAGGTAACTGTGGGGCAAGCCTACCGTGCTTATGAAGTGTATCGGCAAGTGCAACCATCAGCGCAACGGGCTTTAAAAGTTTGGAATCTTGCGCGATGGGTATTGAATCCTGCAGCAGCCGTGGCAAAACAGGTTAGTCAAGGGTCTCGCAAGGAGGCTAATGAACAACTGATTGGGAATTTAAATCAATCTTTACGACAAACTGCTTTAAGAAATTTAGCCCAACGCGCGATCGCGCTATATAGTGGCCAAGAACCCAGCGTCTCATCACTCCCTGATCCCCCCTCCTCTCAAGACACGCTTCCCGAAGCTAAAACCCAAACCATTCAAGAAATTTTAGAACAAGGGCAATCGCAAGGGGAAGTGGAACAAAAACCTGTGAATTTGTTACTCATTGGGCGTACTGGTGCCGGGAAAAGTAGTGTCATTAATACCCTGTTCCAATCCCAGAAAGCAGAAGTGGATGTCTTACCCAGTACCGATAAAATCAAAAACTATCATTGGGAAAGCCCCACAGGAGATGCTTTAAATCTGTGGGATACTCCCGGATACGAACAAGTGAGTGGGGAACAATTACGGGACTTAGTTTTAGATTATGCCCATCAAGTGGATTTATTGCTATTAGTGACCCCTGCCCTTGATCCCGCTTTAGCCATGGATGAACAATTTTTATCTGAGTTACAAGCAGAAAGCGAGGAATTACCCACTGTCACCGTTGTTACCCAAGTGGATCGCTTACGCCCAATGCGGGAATGGCATCCTCCCTATGATTGGGAACAGGGGACGCAACCTAAAGAGAAAAACATTCGTGAGGCAACGGCTTATCGGCGGGAACAGTTGGGGAAATTTTGTCAGCAGGTGTTTCCGTTAGTGACATGGGATGCCGACCGTGAACCGTGGAATGTGGAACAATTATCTCAAGTGTTAATGAATGAAATTGCCCCTGCCAAGCAGTTGCGGTTAGCAAGATTTTTGCGCGATCGGGCCAGCCGTAGTAAGGCAGCTGCTAAAATTATTGATCGTTACACCAAGCAAATGACGACTACCCAAGGGCTTACTAATTTCGTCAAAAACCCCATTTTAGAATATCTTTCCACCTTTTCCACGGGCTCACCCATGGTCGGGAAACTGCTAATGGAACAAATTCCGGTAGAAGATGCGCCCTTAGTCATTGGTAAACTCCAAATGGCGTATGATTTGTTTAATCTTCTCAACAGTGAAGACAATCCCCAAAAATTTGAGTTACGCTCGATTTGGTCATTATTATTAGATAATTCGGAATCACCTGAAAAGAATGCTTTTGCTTTTGGGCATGCCTTAATCGCCTATTGGACGCAAGGACTTAGTGTCAGTCAATTACGGGAAAAGTTTGAGGAGTATCTAGCTTAATTTTCTTTGCCTAGAGAATTGCGCTTCGGGGTAGGTGTGTAATGTGAAGTGATTTCGGATTAGCGAAAAGGCTCTCCTGCTCTGGCTTCTAAGCCTTACTATTGCTAAACCAGAAGCGCACCAGTCACAGCAAGGATTTTGGCGATTTTGGGTTGTCAGTTATGATCAGTTTTGCTATTATTAAGACTAGCAAGCGCAAACGAACCTTGAAAACTAAATATAGTAAGGGTTTCAAAAGCCCGCGGTTTCAATAAACCTAATCCCTTCCGAGGGATTGAAACATAGTATTTTCCTGACGCTTTACGACTTAGCTTTCCCTTGTAATCTTAAGCCTAGATTTGGCTGGATTCTAAGCTATGTTGGAAAAGTAATATTTCAGTTAAACGCGACGCGGTAAACCATTTTTCAAATAGTCTAAATTTAAAAAATAAACGGTAAAAATAATTATAAATATATAAAATATTAAAGCAAAAACTACTTGGAAAGGGAAACTTATTAAAATTGATTGTAAAGGGGTATTTAAAATTTCTATATCTATTAG
>JAHEOB010000181.1 GCA_018610095.1 Halothece sp. MAG | reverse complement strand
AATTAATAGTGAATTTGTTAATGACTTATGTAAAAGAATAGAAGACTTTGATGAGAGGTTTAGAACACCTGAGGCACATGATACAGGACGGCTTCGTAAATATTCTCTTATGATGTCAACAGAAAATAATCCATCTTTAGAGCTATTTTACTATTGGAATCGCCTTAACTCAATATTGGCACAGATAGGACAACACTTAACTGTTACAGAGGAGTATTAATTATTAATCCGTGCCTCACCAATTTCTATAATTTTATATAAAAAGGAATATGAAGGTCAATAGCAAGTCCCTGATGTGTTAACTATTACAAGAAAATAACAAAAATTTTCCCAATTTTTCATTGCGGAGGCACTAATATTTTCAATCAAACTTCCAACTTATTGCTGACTATCCACCACCGTTTTTAGCCTAGGCGTAAGCCAAGAATAATATTGAGGATAAATAGGGAGACGAGGTATTAGCTTTAAATGGTGTTCACTTAAAATATTTTGCAAATAATTAGGATCAAGATGGGGATAGTCAGGGTTAACTTCATCAATGACACCAATTCCGCCTAAATCCGTTGCTCCTGCTTCAATACAATTTAATAATAATTGAGAGTCGGAAATTAAGTTAGGGGGAATTTGGATGGCAATTTCTTTAGGTAATATGTTTCGCGCTTCGGCAATTAGTTTTGGAAATTCTTGTAGATTAAAACTATCTTTTTTCCAACTTTGTTTCGTTCCTAGACGATGGGGTTGTAAAATAACTTCTTGGATATGTCCGTAAGTGGTATGTAATTGCGCGATCGCGCTTAAACTATCCCACCAATCTGCTTGCGTTTCACCAATTCCTAATAATAATCCTGTGGTAAAGGGAATCTTTAATTCACCAGCCCAAGCTAATTGTTGTAATCGTAGGTTGGGCTGTTTACTGGGGGCGTTTTTATGAACGGTTTTTAATAAATCAGGGGTCACTTGTTCTAACATTAATCCCATGGAAACATTCACTGCTTTAAGTTGTTCCATTTCTGAATAAAATAGGGGACCGGCATTGGTATGAGGTAAAAAGCCCCAATCTAAAGCCAGTTCACATAATTCATAAATTCGTTGAAACCAACTGTGACGACGAGGTGAGTTCGGATGAACTTCTCCTGATAGAATGAGAATTTCCCAAATCCCTTTTCCTTGGAGAGAGAGTAAGCGTTTTTTTGCTGCTTCAAGACTTAACCATTCATCTTGTCCGGGATCAGTGCGAAAATTACAGTAGGAACAGCGATTAAAACATTCATAAGTTGGCACAAGGGTATAGGCAGGACTATAAGTAATCATGGAAGATATTGTGGTAATTATCTTATTTTTGCTTTTGTAACCACTCTCGAAACGCTCGAAGTAAGCGATTTTCTCCTACTTTACCGCGTTGATTTAAAAAGTTTAATAACTGCGATTTTTCTAAAACGGGTAAGATTTGAGAATATTGTTTTAGCTGGTAATTGCCATTTTCTAAAACATGAATGAATAAGTCCTTTCCATCAAATCGCCAGAGTTCTGTTACCCCTAATTCTGCATAAATATTAACTCGATTTAGGGAACTACTGGTAATGTCAATTTCAATGGCTAAATCAGGGGGTGGATCAACTGTTAAATCGAAGCGTAATTTGCCCCGCATTAGAGGTTCTTGGCTGATATAATAACATTCATCGGGTTCAATGCCGCGCTGCAAGTCTTGACGACTCCAAGTGACAGACCCCAAGCTATAAATTTCTAATCCCAATACTTCTGTCGCCGTTTCCACCATCCGCCCTAATAACCGCTTATTGACTTCATGTTCTGGTAATGGAGTCACTACTTCTAAGGTTCCTTGATCATAGATTAAGCGTTTTCCAGACGTTTCTGCTAAATCGAAAACTAATGCTTGATAGGTTTCCCAGCGCACCCCCTGTAAAACCGTTAAGGTTTCTGCTGGAAGTAAGGTGGAGTTGACCATTTTTTTACCCATTGTCAGAATTAATCGTTAACGCAAGTTTTCCCATCATGCCCCCTGCTTCTAGGGTTTTATGGGCTTCTGCTGCTTTTTCTAGGGGAAAGGTTTGATTGAGGTGAATTGTTAAGTCTCCTTGATCAATCAAACGGGCACATTGTTCTAAAATCTGGGCTTGGGCGGTTAAAGCATCAAGATTATTGGTTAGTTGTGGCGTTAACATTAATTCTAAACCAATGCGGAGATTGCGCGATCGCGCTTCTTTCCAATTGGTATTTTCGGTGGGAGTTAAAATAGTAACAACATCCCCATATACTTGCACTGCAGGAAATGTTTTTTCTAAGGTATCGCCACCAACGGTATCAAATGCTAAGTCCACCCCTTCACCATTCGACCAATCATTCACCGCATCTACAAAATGAGTAGATTTGTAATTAATGGGATAAGCGCCTAATTGTTTAACAAATTCTGCTTTTTCTTCAGAACTAATGGTGGTGCAAACCTCTGCCCCTTTTAATTTTGCCAGTTGAATGGCAACATGACCAACACCACCAGCCCCGGCATGAACTAATACTCGTCTTCCTGCTTCTAATCTTCCGCGTTCATACAGCGCTTCCCAAGCAGTAATTAATACTAGGGGTGCTGCAGCAGCTTCGGCAAAGGATAGGGATTTCGGTTTTGCTGCCACAAATCGTTCATCAACCACAGCATATTCGGTATAGTTCCCCGTTCCTTTTTTGCCCAGTCCACCATAGCAGAAATAGACTTCATCCCCTGTTTGAAAACGAGTGACTTCGCTTCCCACATCTTCAACCACACCTGCACCATCACACCCTAAAATGGCTGGCAATTGTTCTGGATAAAACGTGCCTCTTTTCCGTAATTTGGTATCAACGGGATTAATTCCTGCTGCGTGAAGTCGAATTAATATTTCTTGTGGCGATTGAATTTTCGGGCTAATGACATCTTGAGGTTGTAATACGGTGGGGCTTCCATTGGTTGTCATCGCGATCGCTCTCATAATAACCTCTCTCATTTAAACTCCAAGAAAATATTCTATCTTTATCTTTTTCAAAGAGTAAGGAGGAATCAATCACCCACAATATGTTGCAATTTCCGCAATCTCCTGATTATCTTCTGTTCGCACAACATGGTTGGGCTGATACCTCAGTGACGATGCGAACTTTAGCAAACCGTTTACGATCGCCGCATTCGGTGGTGATTAGTCCTGATTTAGGATTTTATCGAACTTGGTGGCGGATGCGTCCTTTAATTAATCAAGTTAGCGCGATCGCGCAGCATTATTTAGACAATTTTCCCTATGTTCCCATTAGAATTATGGGACACTCCATGGGGGGATTAATTTGGTTAGAAATTTTAAATAATCATCCAGAATGGTGGGAAAGAGTAGATAGTTTAGTGTTAATTGCTTCTCCCATTCGAGGGGCAGAACTTGCCAAACTCATTGATCCCTTTCGCTTAGGAATTGGGGTGGCAAAAGAATTAGCTGTCAATCGCAAACCCATTGCCGAAAAGATTGCTAAAGAGATTCCCACCTTAAGTATTGCCAGTAATTACATTCTGGGAACCGATGGCACCATTTCCGTTCGTTCCACTCAATTTAAATATGCTAAATGTATTTGTATTTCTGGGTTTTCCCATGCCACATTAAGAGTTTGTCCCCCTGTTATTCACAGTATTCGTCACTTTTGGACGATGAAGACGTGTTAATTTGGCACCATTGTAACCCTTGAGACAAATCTGAAAAAGACTGACAGTAAGGGTTTTCCACGTCTAGGGCTTCGCCACGTTTGAGTTTGTTTTCCAACCATGGAGAAAGGTTCGCATAGACAATCGTTATTTGGTGTTGATAAGCCAGTCGTAAAATTTTGGCGAAACTAAAAACACCAGAGGCATCTAATCCTTGCAATTGATGACAATCAATGACGAGATAATTAAGGGGTTGCTGCTGCTGTTTTCGAGTATTGACTAATTGGCGAAATTTTTCAACCAAGCGATTAGCTGTCGCAAAGAAAATATAACCTTGTAACTGCCAAAGTTGAATGGGGGATGCTAGTTCCTGACATTGTTGCTGAAGTTCGACACCATCAAAATTTTCTTTAAAAATATCCAGTTGCGCATAATGATATAAAAACAGAATCAGTTGACCCAAAAATCCCAGAATAATTCCTTCCAGAAATCCCACAGCGAAAATCACTAAAATGGAAAAAATAATGATCAGATATTCTGAGAAATCAATTTGAAACCACGTTTTATAAACCCATTGGATTAGCAGTGATAGTCCTAAGTAAAATGATAAAGCACCAATAACGGGGCGAGGAAAGAACGATAATAAAGATGTTCCCACTAATAAAACAGCTACACTAACTAAAGCACAAATTAAGCCAGTTAAGCGACGACTTGCTCCCATTTTGGAAACTAAAATGGTACTGGGAAGGGCTTGGTTCCCTGCCATACCACTCCCCATTCCTGTTATTAAATTAGCAAGTCCTACCGATTCCAAAGTTCGATTGATATCAATATCTTGCCGAACAAATAATTCAATCCCATTTTTAGTAAGAACCAGTTCCAATAAACAAATAAAAATAACTGAAGCGATTTTATCCCAATTTTGGAGAATTACTAACCACTGAATCCCATCTAACCCAGTGGGGATTAAAGGTTGCCACAATTTACCATCAATGGAAAAACTCAATAACCAATCTTGGGTTTGCGCTGCAGTAAAGGAGGTATCAGTGACGAAAAAGCCCAGGTAAAAGATGCCAATAAAAATGCTTAAGGTGGTGGGAATAACAAGGGAATGCTTGTAACGATCCGAAACAATGAGCAAAATAACAGCACAAATGACACCTGTTATCCAATTCGGGAGAATCTCTGGCTGGAGATAAGCAGGCAGTTGCGAAAGGCTAAACTCCACATTCGTCATTACTTGCAGTGAACCTTCCACTAAAATTAAACCCGTTCCGCCCATAAATCCACCAATTACAGGATGGGGAATGAGTTGAATTTTGTTGCCCAGTTTGAACCATCCCAATAATAAGAGTAGCAATCCTGATAGCATGGTACTGATGGCGATCGCTGCTACCACAGTTAGCAGAATGTCTTGAGGGGGAAAAGCGCCATTCATTTGCATCGCGATCGCGCTTGCTAAGGTAGCTAGAACGGCAGTTGGTGCTGCTAAAGGGGTGGCAATAATTCCGGGAAAAGGGGCAAGTAAAGCAACAATAATGCCCATGGTAATATTGCTAAAAGTCGCCATTCCCACCCCAATGGAAAGGTATTGCGAGAGACTCCCGGAGAAAATAATGGCAGCGTAGGAAATGCCTCGAATAACGGCAATAATGCCCGTTATTAAGCCAGCACTTAAGCTAGATAACAGATTTTGCGGTTGAACTTGTTCACTTAAACGAGTAAAGAAATTAGATTGATGGGTTTCCTCAGCAGTTACTTGATCGGTCATTGAAATCAGATATTTAAGACAAGTGCTTAATGTAAGCGATTATGGGATTGTCAGGCTGTATCAAATCTTCTTTTAGCGTAAACTAGAAGCCACAACATGATAAGTAACTTCTGATACAACATCCCTTACAAACTGGGCAAAATCACTCGTGCTGTTGTTCCTTTTTCTGCGGTTGATTCCATGGAAAATTGCCCCTGATGGGCATCAACAATCCGCTTAACTAAAGCAATGCCTAATCCATTGCCTTCTGATTTAGTTGTCAAAAAGGGCGTTCCTAATTGATCTAACACCTCTGGTGGAATGGGATTACCGCCATTATGAATACTAATACAAATATGTTGAGGTTGAGGGGCAGGATCAATACGACAGGTTACAGTTTCTCCCTCATCAATTGCTTCTAGGGCATTCTGGATTAAATTGAAAAAGACTTGTTTCAGCTTATCGGTATCTCCTTGAATCCAAGCCTGTGATAGGGTTGTCTCAAATTGAATCCCCCGTCGTTGCGCAACGGGTAACTGTTGGATGATCGGTTGAAGTTCCTGCACAAAGGAAACTAAATCAAGATCGACTAGTTCTAAGGTTTTTTTCCCTGGCATACTTTGAACCTCTCCCATCAATTCAAAGAATCTGATGGGAGATTCTCGCGTCATCAGGTGGCTCTAGATAAGACCTCAGCCTCATCCCCGAAACCATTGCCCTCAGCGAGCTTTTTTCCCGTCGTTCCGACGGTACTTTCTCCTCGTTTTTTAATTACCATTGCCGCCGCAACATCTCTGTCCTGCTCATATCCACAGTCAAAACATT
>JAHEOB010000180.1 GCA_018610095.1 Halothece sp. MAG | reverse complement strand
TAAGTACAGAGTTGATCTGACCATCGTGGGGTGGGAGTTAAAATAAATTCTAAACAATGACCTTTACCTAAATCTAGCGTTTCTTCCCCTTTGATTACTCGATAATTAAGGTCATTTTTCCCAAGGAGTTGCTGTAGCGAAATCGCTGCGGGATTAGAACAGACCAAGGTAACATTTGGTATTAATGGTAATAAGGCTTTGAGCGTTTCCGCACGGTTGGGATTAACATGACCGAGAATCAAATAATCAATTTCTGCTAGTGAAATGCGTTTTTGAAGTGATTCAAGAAAAATGTCAGTAAAGGATTCACCTGGGGGATCAAATAATGCGGTTTTTTCCGCTTGAATTAAATAAGAATTAGCGGTTGTTCCCCGTTGCAAACCATATTCAATTTCAAATTTTAAACGTTCCCACGTTCGGGAACGATAAACTGTTGTTTCAGAAGCAATGGGAAGAACTTGTGTATCTCTCGGTTTCATTATGTTTTTCCTTAATAATTAAAATTAATATTGAATAATTCTTGCAACGTATTGATAACTTTGACGCGATCATTTTCTGCAAGTGTACCAATTTGTTTCAAAATTAAATTGTGATCTAACGTAAATAGCTTCATCCGAATGATAGAGGGAACTTGTAACCCTGCACTAGTTAAATTTTCAATGGTAATATCTAATGGCCACGGAGAATGAGTGGCAGTTGTTACCATTGCCATAACACTATGATTAATTAAACGATTAAATACTGCACTATCGGATACAATAAGAGCAGGTCGGCGTTTAGTTGTAGTTTTATCAGTAAATGGAAAAGGAACAACAACTAAATCAAATTGTTCATAGTGATGAATCATAAATTGTTATAAGCCAAATCATCGGCTTCAGAATCCCATTCTGTTAGTGTATTTTCAACGCTTGCCAAATAATTATCACTAGCATTAGAGGCATTTTTTTCTAAAATAATAATTTCCACAGTTTCTCCAGCGCGAAATGGTAATCCATTCAGTACTAATTTCCCATCTTCAGTTAATGTGGCTGATAATTTATGAGCATTCATTGAGTCATTTCTCCTTAATAATGATTTCCCACTTTGCGATGATGCACGGCTGTAGAGGATTCTGGTTTAGAGACGCGCCCTTGTTCCACTTTGCTATAAACAATCCAATGATCACTACATTCCATCCGACGAACCACTTCACATTCTAGATAGGCTAACGCATCGGTGAGAATGGGTGAACCATTATCGGCAGTTTGGGTGTTGACGCCTTCAAAGCGATCCGCCCCTGGCTTAAATCGCTTGAGAAAATGTTTCATGAGATGTTGATAGTTCCCTTCTTCTAAAATGTTGAGAACAAAGCGATCGCCGACTTGCATTAAGGCTTCGATCGCGCGATCTTTTGCCACAGCAATACTAATCCCAGGGGGATCAAAACTAGCTTGGGCAACCCAAGAGGCTAACATGGCACTTTTGACATCCCCTTTTTTGGCAGTAATAATATAAAGTCCCCCACTTAAACGCCCCATGGCTTTATCTAAATCACTATCCAGGGACTTCATTTGTTTCACAGTTTTTTCCCGTTGTAACCATTGCCCTAAATCAGTTCCCGCTTCTTCGCAGAGTTTATAAGTGCTTTCCCCAGGCGTATCGGTAATCCGAATGGCAGGAAAGACTTCTTTTAACCCTAAGTCGGAAAAACGGGTTTTGAGGGGATCAATGGGTTCATCATCACCGCCATAGGATTCAAACACGCCAATGGCTTGTTTGGCGGAAACAGAAGCCATAATGGTTCCTAACGTCGCACTGGCTTCCGTTGCTTTTTCCCCATTAGAAGGCGGCATCCCAATCACGATCGCGCTGGAACGTTCCACTAATTCTCGCACTTCCTGTTGATCGGCTGCTAACAAATCCATCATTTCTACGGTGATTCCCGTTTTGGTAATCCCATAGGAAATTGCCTGGGAGACGCGATCGCTGTAACCATAATCTGATACGTAAAAGACAGCAGCCGTCTTTTCTCCTTTTGCTTTATTTTCACTCCAACTGCGATAACGATGGATTAATTCTTCCACGTTGTAACCTAAAATGGGACCATGACCATTTGCCACCACCGCCACGTCACCGAGTTTTTCCATCCGTTTTAATGCCGATAACACCGATCGCGCATTGGGCCCCATTAAACAGTCATAATAGAAGCGGTAATCAGGGGAAATGGCTTCTAAATCCGTATCGAGTAAGTCATTACTACAATAGTGCATCCCAAACACATCACAGGTAAATAGCGTTTGCGTGCCCCAATCATAGGTCAACATGGTATCTGGCCAATGCAAATTCGGGGCATTGACAAACTCCAGAAGATGGTCATTCCCTAAATCCAATTGACTCCCCGTTTTCACTACTTGCTGTTGAAACGGTTGATGCACAAATCCTTCTAAAAACTGAAGGGCCACTTTACTACCCACCACAATTGCTTGAGGCGCGATATCTAAAACATCTTTAACTAAGCCACTATGATCGGGTTCCGTGTGACTAATAATCAAATAATCAATTTCACGGGGGTCAATCAGTTCTTGCAGTTGAGATAAATATTGATCGCGGAACTTCTCGTGGGAAGTATCGACTAATGCCGTTTTCTCCCCTCGAATCAGAAAAGAATTGTAAGTGGTTCCATTTTGCAAGCCAAACTCGATATCAAAGCGATCGCGATCCCAATCTAAGCAACGAATGGCAGTGGTATCAGTAGCGACATCGGCTACTTGTAATGTTAAACGGTTTTCTTTTACGGGTGTAGTAACCATTTCAGGTTTCTCCCTATTTTTATATTACATTTTGTGTATATCTTCAGTATCTCACACCAAAATCGGTGTCAAAAGTTGCTATATCAGATTGCATTTTGTGTCGTTGCGTTTCCATGGGAATCCCATCATCACAGGGAAGTTCATCTTGAGTGGGTAACGTGAGGGGAGTAATGGTCATTGCGATTGATTCCAAATGATTACTCTGGGGATTGACTCTATTTTAGTAGAGGAGAAGGCGCGATCAGGCTAAGTAAGGAAATAGTACTTTTTTAATGTAGTTAGTGCTCTAACTGAAATAGTAACTGATTTTAATTAATAATACTCAAGATTGATGACAATATACGTCAATTTGTGATTTTATTTTAGTGTTGCATTTTTACTAATATCTTTACTCAAAAAATAAAATATTATTCTAAACAAAATGAAGAATTAGTAAATAATAATATGGCAGAAGATCAATTTGGAATAGGAAAACTTACTGAACAATTTTCAAAGCCAGCGCAAGATTTCTTGAAAACGCTACTAGGACCTGCTACAGAAGAAGTTGGAGAAATGATAGCAGATAACATAAAATATCAACGTTGGAAAAACTTACATAAAATAACAGAAAAAGCTCGAAAAGAAGTTGAAAAACGTAATATAGAGCCTCAAAGACTTCCACTCAAAACTATATTACCAATATTAGAAAAAGCTGGACTAGAAGAAGAAGAAAATTTACAAGATAAATGGTCTAATCTTTTAGTAAGCGCTATTAATGAAAGTGAAATACATCCTAGCTACTCTGAAATACTTTCACAACTCACGTCAGACGAAGCAAAAATACTAGATTATCTAAATGAAACTGAAGAATCTATTATAGAAAAATCACCAAATGCAATTAACAAAATAAAAGGATTTAGAGAGCCATCAGTAAAATACTTTGAAGTATCACACATATTAGATAAATTATTAATAGATTCCAAAAAAATGAGGCAATATACTAATAACCTATTTAGACTCAATTTATGTGAATATCCTATTGATTCTTACGAAGTTGAAGCCGTAACAGATGTTGATTCAGGTAGTCTTCTGTCTTCTAT
>JAHEOB010000179.1 GCA_018610095.1 Halothece sp. MAG | reverse complement strand
CTGTGTGCTAGCGCGATCGGGGTCTTTGGCGGATTAGTCGCTACCATTTACTACTTCATTTTAGAAGGGATGATTCATGGCATGTGGGAGATACTGCCAGCCTTAGTTAAACCCCATTTTCCCAGTTGGCTTTCCCCAGAAAATTACATTTGGATAGCCACAACCATCGGTGGATTTTGCGTGGGATTAGCCCTATATTTTCTGGGTCTTCCAGGGGAAATGTCGCAAGTTGTCGATAAAGTTCATGAAGTAGGTAAAATTGATATTCGCAAAACCCCTGCCATGATTATTGCATCGCTAATTGCAATTACCTCTGGCGGGAGTGCCGGGCCAGAAGCTCCTTTAGTGCAAGTTAATGGGAGCTTTGGCAGTTGGTTAGGAGAACAATTTAAATTAACCAAACCGTCTGTGCGAGTTTTAACCTTTTGTGGAATGAGTGCTGCTTTGGGTGCATTTTTTGGGGCTCCCATTGGTGCTGCTATTTTTGCCTTAGAAATTCCTCATCGTCGAGGGTTGCAATATTTTGAAGCGATTGCTCCTGCCATTGTTGCTGCCATTCTTTCCTTCGCTGTTTTTCGATTAAATACAGGGATGACGATTGGGGGAATTTATCACTTTGAGCAAATTCCTGCCCTTTCCCCACAAAATCTTTTGGAGGGAGTCATTCTAGGAGGCATCGGTGCTGCTTTAGCCGTTATGTTTATCATCATTTTTCGGTTAATCGGTAAACTTCTCCATCCCTTAGAAAATTATCGTGTAATTTTAGCAACGCTAGGAGGTTTGGCAATTGGTTTAATTGCATTCATTTTTCCGCAAACCCTATTTTTTAGCGAGGAACAAATTAAAACGGTTATTGAAACTGGTTCAACAATGAGTGTTGGTGTACTCTTAGCGATTGCTGTTGCGAAAATGTTTGCCATTAGCTTTACCCTTCATTCTGGCTTTTTAGGTGGCTTTATTTTTCCATTATTTTTTATTGGCGCCAATGTTGGTTTAGCCATTTCTATGGTTGTACCACAGCTACATCCCACTGTCGGGATGGTTTGTTTAATGGCAGCTGTAAATGTCGCAGTTACTAAAACCCCTGTTAGTACCAGTATTATTCTCAGTGTTTTATCTGGAACCAGTATGCTTCCGGTAATTGCAATTACTAGTTTTGTCAGTTTTATTTTAACTAGCCAAATTACTCTGATTAAAACGCAGCGTTGCCGAGATTTGGAAGAAATTAATTCTTCTAATTTAATTAAGGAGTTGACGTTAGTGAATGAAAAACCATCCTCTATGCCTAGTTTGAATCAATTGAAAGCTGTAGTCAAAAGCAACAATTAAATTGACTGGTTTGATCTTGTCCATACTATTTTTTATTAATTTAGGAGTTAATCATTACTATGTTTATAAATTATAAAACTAATTTTACTCAAATCAGAAATCAACTCCACTTTAGAGAAAAATTGTTCTCAAATAAATATTTTATTTTTAAAACGATTAAAGTCGATGTGGCTATTATGAAATTTCTTATTATTGCATTAGCTTTTGATGTTTTATTTTTTCTGCTTTTTAGATGAGGCAAAAATATAACAATTATTTAACTCATGAGTACACCATCTAATTAGCAGGGCTTGTTTCAGCTATGAAAGATTTTGGGAAGATGCAATATTGGGGCAGAATTTTACTTAACCGATCCTAGTGTTGCAGGTAATCCCCATTTTAGCAAAAGGGCTGAGAATCCTTCGACAGGCTCAGAAACACCTATGACGACAATCTTTGATTGAAGAGAGGTAGTTCCCTAACGAAGATATGGTTATTGATGCATTAAGCGTCACATGGGAGTTTTAAATTCGTTTTTCCTTGCTTAATGAGCCTAGCATAAGTCGATTCAGTCGTTTATCTTAATATAGCATTAAATTAATGCATTAATTACATATAAAATCTCACTTCGTATATCTTGATACAGTGATTATCTCTAATCTCCTTTTAAATAGGTAAATAACTAATGGTATTAGCGATCATTATTTTTTTTTCAATATCAAACTCACTTAAAGTAATATGACTAGCACTGCTCAAACCAGCAAAACCAAAAATAAATTTGAAAAATTTAAAGCAGAGAAAGATGGACTTGCCGTTAAGGAGGAATTAGAGCATTTTGCCCAAATTGGCTGGGAAGCGATTGATAAAACTGATCTTGATCAGCGTCTGAAGTGGCTCGGAATTTTCCATCGCCCTGTAACCCCAGGTAAGTTTATGTTGCGGATGCGTACGCCTAATGGGGTTTTAAGCAGTGATCAAATCCGAGTGTTAGCAGAAATTGTGCAATGGTATGGGGATGATGGTAGCGCTGATATTACCACTCGCCAAAATATTCAATTACGAGGCATTCGGATTGAAGATATTCCAGAAATCTTTTCTCGGATTCATTCGGCTGGGATGACCTCAGTTCAGTCTGGGATGGATAATGTTCGTAACCTGACCGGATCACCAGTGGCGGGGTTAGATGCCCAGGAACTCATTGATACCCGAGAATTGGTGAAAAAAGTTCAAGATATGATTACCAATTCTGGGGAAGGCAACCCTGAGTTTACCAATTTACCCCGTAAATTTAATATTGCCATTGAAGGGGGACGGGATAATGGCGTTCATGCCGAAATTAATGATATTGCCCTAGTTCCTGCTTACAAAGATGGGGAGTTAGGATTTAATGTTTTGGTGGGAGGCTTTTTCTCTTCAAAACGCTCGGAAGCTGCTATTCCACTTAATGCTTGGATTCCACCAACAGAAGACTATGTTGTTGGGGTTTGTCGAGCGATTTTAGAAGTTTATCGCGATCGCGGTTTAAGAGCAAATCGTCAAAAATCCCGCTTAATGTGGTTAATTGAATCGGTTGGTTTAGAGGAGTTTCGGAAACTAGTAGAACAAGCCTTTGGTAGTTCTTTATCCACTGCAGCCGAGGAAGATGAAATTGATTGGGATAAGCGGGATCATATTGGCGTTCATCCTCAAAAACAAGAGGGGAAATCTTATGTGGGATTAAATGTTCCCGTAGGACGCTTAATGACCAATGATTTATTTGAATTAGCCCGTTTAGCAGAAGTTTATGGGGAAAGTGAAATTCGATTAACGGTGGAACAAAGTCTCATTATTCCTCATATTGATGAAGATAAATTAGACACTTTTCTTAGTGAACCCTTACTGGAGAAATTTAGCATTAATCCGGCTCCGTTAACGCGATCGCTGGTTTCCTGTACGGGAGCAACATTTT
>JAHEOB010000178.1 GCA_018610095.1 Halothece sp. MAG | reverse complement strand
GCTTATCATCTGGAGTTTCTCAGCCATGATCAGCAATCTGGTTATCTAGCAGGAACGGATGAACAACGCCGTCAAGCTCTATACACTGCTTGGACAAATCCCCGTTACAAGGCAATTGTTTGCAGCCGTGGCGGGTACGGCAGTATGCGATTGCTAGAACAATGGCAGTGGGAGGTGTCTGCCCCAAAGTGGCTAATAGGCTTTTCAGATGTCACAGCCCTGCTTTGGAGTTTATACAATCAGCAAATCATTAGTTTACATGGCCCCGTATTAACCACAATTGCTGAGGAACCCCCTTGGTCACAACAACGACTGTTTCAATATCTGGAACAACAACAACTTCCTTCCTTACAAGGACAAGGTTGGGGCGGTGGAAAAGCCACTGGGAGACTGCTGCCTGCTAATTTAACTGTTGCTACCCATTTATTAGGAACACCGTTAAAGCCCTGTTTAGAAGGCGTCATTCTTGCCTTAGAAGATGTCAGTGAAGTCCCCTATCGCATTGATCGCATGCTAACGCAATGGCGATTATCGGGGGCATTACAGCAACTAGCAGGAATTGCCCTAGGACGATTTAGCCGTTGCCAAGCCCCGCAAGGGAGTTCGAGTTGGAGTGTGGAACAAGTGTTGCGCGATCGCGCTGGGGATTTAAATTGCCCCGTTGTTAGCGAGTTACCCTTTGGCCATGATGGCGTCAATGCGGTATTACCTGTGGGAGAAATCGTTACCTTAGATGGGGATACAGGAGAATTAATTATCTCTGGAAAAACGACTCATCCACCTCATAGCCCAACATCTGACTAAAATTCATAATTCGTCCATAGCCGGTAATCCCCTGTTGTTGAAACCAATCGTAAAGCACAAACACTTTTCTCATCACAAAAATTTCCAACGCTTCGGGATTAAACTGAATGCCCTCAGCGCGACTAAATTGGTGGGGAACTAACATGGCGGTATATCGTGCCAATTCGCCACTGCGCCAATCAACAAAGAATACAAACCACGGATAAACGGTATCAAGACGTAGAAACCAAAGCCGAACTTCTGGAATTTCCGATAGTTCACGAGGATCGGTTTCCTCGCGGGGATAATCCACCTCAAATTGAAATTGTTGCTCGTATTCAGTGAGGTTTCCTTGATTTAAAATCGGGTCTAATTCACGCTTAACAGGTGATAAGTCCAGTTGATCAATGCTATCCTTGGTTAACTTGATGGTTATAGTCATCTTTAAAAAAAGAACGATATCGTGAACTATATTAGGACAAGACTCACTAAAGCAAGTAATAAAGAGGCGGTATGGGGTTAAAACAAAATTGTTTCATTTCACTTTTAGCGTGTGCTGGAATGTGGGGAGTTACAGCTCCTGTATCAGCCCAAGCTCTCCTTCCACACACTTTAGAACCTGACTTTGAGCATTTAGAACAACAAGGAATCAAACTTGCCCAAGATGCCCAACAATTGGCGCAGTTTCAACAATTTGAAGCCGCGTTGGCGCGAGCCAAAGTTGCTACCCAACTGGCCCCAGAAAGTTATGAACCTTGGTTAATTTTAGGACGGTTACAGGCAAGAGATGGGAATAATCAACAAGCCATTGTTGCTTTGCAAAAAGCCTCAGAGATTGCGCCTGATGAACCTGATATCTTTTTTAATTTAGGCTCAGTCTATTTTGAGCAAGGGAACTATCAACAATCCATTAATGCCTTACAAAAGGGATTAGAAATCGAATCTGATTCCCATCAGGCTTTATTTAATCTGGGTAATGCTCATTTACAACTGAAACAATATGACGACGCGATCGCGTCCTATGAAAAAGCCTTCAATTTAGAACAACAGTTTTGGCCCGCTATTAATAATATTGGCTTAGTCAAATATGAACAGGGCAAGGTTTCTGAAGCGATCGAGGATTGGGAAACAGCAGCGGAGATTGCTGAGCAACCATCAGAACCTCAACTGGCGATCGCGGTTGCCCTTTATCAACAAGGACAATCAGAACAAGCCCGTTCTTTAGCCGAAAAAGCCTTACAGTCCAACCGTCGTTATGGTAGCCTCGATTTCTTAGAAGAAAATCTCTGGGGAGAAGCATTACTAAAAGATACCGCTGAGTTTTTAAATTCCTCCATGATGGAAGGAACGCTCAGCCGTTTACAAATTACTCCACCCCATCAAAAGAAACAGCAGTAGGTACTAGCAATGGCAAATCAGTTAAATCTTATTGGTGGCAATCAAATTATCCCCACTTCCCTGCACTCAGAAATGGAACAGTCCTATCTGGAATATGCCATGAGTGTCATTGTGGGGCGAGCATTACCCGATGTTCGTGATGGCTTAAAGCCAGTTCATCGACGGATTTTATATGCCATGCACGAGTTGGGGTTAACCCCAGATCGCCCGTTTCGCAAATGCGCTCGCGTGGTGGGGGATGTTTTAGGGAAATATCATCCCCATGGGGATCAAGCAGTGTATGATGCCCTCGTACGGATGATCCAAGAGTTTGCTTCCCGTTATCCCCTACTGGCAGGGCATGGCAATTTCGGGTCGCTGGATAATGATCCCCCAGCAGCCATGCGTTATACCGAAACCCGGCTATCTCCCCTTGCCACAGAAGCAGTATTGAGTAATATCGGGGAAGCCACGGTTGATTTTATTGATAATTTTGATAATTCCCAACAGGAACCGGTGGTGCTTCCTGCCCAGCTTCCGTTGCTTCTGCTTAATGGCTGTTCTGGAATTGCGGTAGGCATGGCAACCAATATTCCCCCTCACAATTTAGGGGAAGTGGTGGATGGCTTGATTGCCCTAATTGATAAACCGAATTTGCCTGATGAAAAGCTGTTGGAATTGATTCCTGCCCCTGATTTTCCCACAGGGGGGGAAATTATTGATTTAGAAGGGGTCAAAGACGCTTACCGCACTGGGCGAGGTACGATTCGGATGCGGGGTGTGGTGGATGTGGAGTATCTGGATTTAGGAAAGCGTAAACGGCAACGCCCAGCGTTAGTGATTAGTGAGTTTCCTTATCAAGTTAATAAAGCCAATTGGATTGAGAAAGTTGCGGAATTAGTTAATAGTGGGCGTATTGACGGGATTAGTGATATTCGGGATGAAAGCGATCGCGCTGGGGTGCGAGTGGTCATTGAACTGAAACGCGATGCGTCCCCAGATACGGTGTTAGGACAACTCTATCATCAAACGCCATTACAATCCAATTTCGGAACCATTCTCCTTGCCTTAGTTAATAATAAGCCCTGTCAGTTATCCCTACGACAATTATTAGAACAGTTTCTGCAATTTCGGGAACAAACCCTTACTCGACAATACACTCATCAGTTAGAGGTTGCCAGAAAACGATTACACATTGCGGAAGGGTTACTCACTGCCCTTAACCAGCTTGATACCGTCATTGATATCTTGCGAAATGCCCCCGATGGCACGACAGCAAAAGCCCAATTAGAAGAGCAACTGGGATTGAGTGATCAGCAAGGGGATTCCATTCTTGCCATGCCCATGCGGAGACTGACTGGGTTGGAACGGCAAAAGCTGGAAGCAGAAGTCAATGAGTTACGGGAACAAATTCAACAATTAGAAACCCTGTTAGGCGATCGCCATGAATTACTCAAAGCACTTAAAAAAGAGTTACGGGGATTAAAACGGCGTTATGGCAATCAACGGCGTACCCGCATTAATACCACTGCTGAAAGCGAAACAACTGAGAAAGGAGAAACTAACAAGCCTTCTGTGAAAACCAGTGTTTCCAAAACGCCTCCAGAATCTGCGTTACTGGAAATTACCCATCAGGGCAAAGTTTATTGGTGTGAACAAGCCACTGAAGAAAAAGGGCGTAAAAAACAAGATTTTGTAGTCTTTCGAGACAAAATTAATACAGAACAACCGTTAATTACCATTACCGATGCTGGCAAAGCTTATGCGGTGAAAAAAGAAGGGATTCCCCCGATTTATCAACAAAAAGTGCCGTTACAAAAAGTGTTGCAGGGAATTGGCAATCAAAGTCAAGAAATCCCCCTGACTTATACCTATCTTCCTCAACAAGATTGGATTATTTTAACCCAAAAAGGGCGCATCAAACGGTTAGCAGCCTCAGACGTTTCCAGCATTGGTAATCGCGGGTTAAGTTTAGTTAAACTCAAACAGCGCGATCGGGTTGCAGATATTTGTTTTACCCAAGCAGAACACGATGTCATTCTTGCCACTTCTGGAGGGCGAATCCTGCGTTTTGTCGTGGATGAGATGCAACTGCCAGCCATGAGTCGCAGTGCCCAAGGGAACTTAGCCACCCGTTTACGTCAACAGGAACAGATAGTGGGGTGTGTCTCTCTTTCCCCTGACGCATCAATTTTATTAGTTTCTCAACAAGGTTATGCCAAACGGATGCCAGTGAGTACCATTCGACGAGGCACTCGTGGCGACATTGGTACTCAAGGGTTACAATTTATCAATCAGCGCGATCGCGTTGTGGGGATGGT
>JAHEOB010000177.1 GCA_018610095.1 Halothece sp. MAG | reverse complement strand
TTGAGACTTAGTTACTTTAAGTTTATATTGATAGTTGAGACTAAGCATTTTAGAAATTGACCGTTGCTTTCTAAAGCATAACACAAGATGATTAAGGTTTCGCTACCACGCTTCTATTTATTTTGATGACGATTCATCACCCATTAACCTGACGGTATAATGGGGGCATTCTCGTCACATTTAAGGTAAAGTAATAAGCATCGGTGATGAAGTAACGATTCTGAACACCATTTCCGAAACAACAAATTATTAATCAATATGCGTGTACTCGGTAAATTTACTCGTTATGATTGGCATGCCGTGGTAGTGCCCAGTTTGGATGCAATTACCTTTCTAGCGTGGGGCATCTTATTACTGCAATATTGGATTACTGGCAAAATTGAATTACTCATTCATCCTAATTTGGTGGGGTTTGTGGTGGTAACAGGCATCATTTTACTGACAGTGGGTTTGTCTAAAGCATGGCAGTTGTATCAACAACAAAAAAAACGTTCTCGTCGCAAGGGGGAATCGGTAGTTCAGCATATTACCTTGTTCCCCCCAGGATGGAGTACCATTTTTTTATTAGCGACGGTGCTATTAGCATTTTTAATTCCACCAACGGTTTTAAGCAGTGAAACTGCCCTACAACGAGGTGTTCGAGAAAACCTGCCCCTTACCCAAACTCAACCAGAACCGTTTCGCGTCAATCTCGATCCCGAACAACGCTCACTAATTGACTGGATCAAAACCATTAATGCTTATCCAGAACCCAATGCCTATAACGGTGATCCGGTTCAAGTTAAAGGCTTTGTTTTAAAGATGAAGCAACTATCAGACGATTATTTTTTACTAGCAAAATTTATTATTACTTGTTGTGCCATTGATGCCTATCCGATTGCTATTCCCGTTGAAACGCAACAGCAGAAAGATTATCCTGCAGATACTTGGTTAGAAATTGAAGGGGAAATGAAAACCGAAACCTTACCCATTCAAGGGACTGAGTACCAACCTGATCATCCCAAACGCCAAGTGGTGATTGAAGCGCAACAAATTACTGAGATTCCCACACCGAGTAATCCCTATGGCTATTAGTCGTCGTTTGACTCCCATTGATCGCATCTCCATTCTGACCATAATTGTGCTAAGCGTTTTACTAGCAGGATTGGTCAGCGCTGATCAGGTTTGTGGAACGGATTGCTGGTTTAAGGCCAACGCCCGAGTGGAAGATTTCAACTGGGAAGACAAAAGAATTAGCGCCCATGATCGCGCCTTTATTCTGACCTTTAGTCGTCCCATGGATCGGCAAACGGTGGAAGAAAACTTAAGCATTGAACCGGATTTGCCGGGAAAAATTAGTTGGGCAGGACGACGGATGGCTTATACCTTAGAGGAACCCATGCCCTATGGGACAGAATATGATATCCAACTTAAGGGGGCACAAGAACGATTAGGTAGTGAAATTAATCCCTTTCAGGCTCACATTAAAGCACGCGATCGCGCCTTTGTCTATTTAGGGGTCAAAGGAGAGGAACAAGGACGATTAATTTTATTTAATCTCACTCAGCAAGAAAAAACCATTCTCACCCCCCCAGAATTAGTCGTCAATGATTTTGAAAGTTATCCTCAGCGCGATCGGATTCTGTTCACCGCGACGCCACAAGATGATTGGGAACAAGGTGAAATGGAACAAAAACTATACACTGTCACTACAGGCTTGAATAGTGACACTGCCCCCCGAGAACTAAATCTAGTCTTAGATAATCAAAACGATCGAATTTTAGACTTTCAGCTAGCCCCTGATGGGGAAAAAATTGTGGTTCGGCGGGCTAATAAAAACGATTCAGGTGAAGTGAGTTTCTGGCTATTGCAAGACAACAGTCATCCCCAACGCCTTGAAACCGATCAAGGTGGTCATTTTATGATTGCCCCTGATAGTCAAACCCTTGCCATTACCCAAGCAGAAGGGATAAATCTTATTCCTTTAGAAGACAACAGTGATCCTGATAATAGTTTTCTGCCCCAATATGGTCAAGTATTGACTTTTTCCTCTGATGGCACAGCAGCTGCCATGATTAACTTTAATACCCAAGATGTCGAAAAGCAATACACTCGTTCCCTTTACCTTGTCACAACTCAAGGGGTGCAAAAAGAATTAGTGAATACTGATGGATCGATTCGCAGTTGTGAATTTAACCCCAAGGCGACGCATTTATATTGTGTCCTTACAGAGATGGTGGAGGGAGAAAGCTATCAAGAACAACCTTTCTTAATTAGCATTGACCTTGATACCAGCGAAGTAACCCCCATCATGACATTTCCGAAACGACAACAGATCACCATGAGTCTTTCCCCAGATGGCCATGGCATATTATTTGATCAAATTTCCACTGCCACCGAATCCACTCCCGATGAAACTAGCTTACGAACCAATGCTGGTGAACCGATTATTGGCAGTCGCTTATGGTTATTAATTTCTGGAGACTCTTTCACTGACGATGATTCAGGAAAACTGGAAGAGTTACCCCTAGTAGGACTTGCACCGCAGTGGCTTCCATGACAACAATAGAACTGTCCTGTCAAGCCTAAAAATACAACCGAGATCATTTATGGTAAGAAGCAGAATTTGACACTTTTCTTCCTAAACATATGCCTTATGCAAGTGTTTCTCGCTGGCTGAGTTGTTTTCTTTATCCCTTGGGTTGTTATGGGCTAATCCCTGCCTATTTTGGCAACTTAGAGATTATTGGACGGGAAAATATTCCCTCAAGTGGGCCCATTTTACTCGCCCCCACCCATCGCTCTCGTTGGGATGCTTTAATTATCCCTTATACCGCAGGACGCTGGAAAACAGGTCGGGATTTGCATTATATGGTATCTGCCAATGAGATAAAAGGAGTGCAGGGATGGTTCATTCGTCGCATGGGAGGCTTTCCTGTTGATCCGAGTCGCCCTGGACTGAGTACCTTTCGAGAAAGTGTCAAACTATTATCAGCAGGCAAAGCGTTAGTCATTTTTCCTGAAGGCAATATTTTTCGTGAACCAACCGTACAACCCCTTAAAGCGGGAATTGGTCGCATCGCATTACAAGCCGAATTACAACGGGAAGTACCGGAAAGTGTCAAACTCATTCCCATTAGTATTCATTACTCTCAAACCTATCCCCATTGGGGAACGGACGTTAAGGTTACAGTGGGATCAGCCATTGATACCACCAACTATAACTTAAAAGCAATTAAAAAAAGTGCTGAAACTTTAAATGACGACTTAGAACAAGCTTTAAGAACCCTTTACGAAACATCACGTTTAGAAACTTCCTTTTCTCTTTCCTAAGATTACTGCGCGATCGCAATACCTCAGAGATAAATATTAATTGGTCATTGCTAGTCGAACGAATTTCCTTAAAATGAAGCCAGAACCAATAATGTTATCAGAGGAAGGTTCCTTTGCTAAATTTACCTTCTTCAATCGCTTTCCTAAGATAATCCAACAAGTAATCAACGATAATAATTTACCAACAAAACTTGTTCAAGAATTGGAAACTTTACGCCATGAACTCAATCAAGGAACAATTCGAGAACTCAACGATAACGCTTGGGATGTTTCTACTTGGAATAACTATTTAAAACCTTATTTCGGTAAACGCTGGATCGAACTCCCTTTTTTCTTTGCTGAAGTTTATTTTTATCGACGAATTTTACAAGCAATTCGTTATTTTGACGCCCCTCCAGAAAAACGAATTGATCCTTTTGCAGTGCCCAAGCGAGAAAGTTTAAAGAAAGTTTTAAAGTTAGAACAGCAACCTCTATGTGACCTAGAACTTCCTGTGAAAGAAAAGTTGCTTCAGTCTATTTATAACTCATTATGGGGAAATCAAGAAGACCTTAGTCAGTTACAGAATTCGCAACAAGAACAAGGACAACGTATTCGTTTAGAGGAACAACGCTCAAATCTCATTGTGGATCATGCTTCCTTAGTAACTAATCAGTTGATAAATAATACTCAGCAACGGATTGATATCATTGCAGATAATGCAGGTTCTGAATTATTGCGAGATTTATATCTGATTGATATTATCTTATCTCAAAAGATTGCAGAGGTAATTCACGTACACTTAAAACGACATCCTACCTTTGTTTCCGATGCTACGGTTAGAGATTTTCTAATGACCCTACAATATTTAGAAAATCATTCTTATGAAGCCTTCCAGTTTCTTGCCAAACGAGTAAGACAATATCTCAATTCTCATCAACTTAGACTTCGTGAAGACCCTTTTTGGACCATGCCTCTGCTTTGCTGGGAAATGGATACCCATTTAAAAAATGACCTGAGTAAAGCCAATTTAGTGATTATAAAAGGAGATGCGAATTATCGGCGTTTTGTTGGAGACTTACATTGGGAACCCAGTGAATCTTTTGAAAACATTGTTTCCTATTTTTCTTCTCCCTTAATGGTTTTGCGTGTTCTCAAATCGGAACTCATTGTGGGAATCACACCAGAAATAATCAACCATTTGCAACGCCAAGATTCGGAATGGTTAATTAATGGTCGTTGGGGAATCATTCAAGCAAAAGGCATTTCCTAATAGGAGTTTTGTCATTATGCAGAGGATTTGGTAACAATCTTATAAGATTTTTCATTAATGGGATTACTTTTGATGACTGATTACACTTGAATTAATTTTGCTAAGCGATCGCGCACTGTAAAAAAATCATCCCAATGATAATAAAATGTTCCTGCTTCATCTAAATAATAGGCTAAGCGATCGCGCGCGAAAGTAATATCCGCATTTAAGGCAATATTTAAATCTGTAATAGAATCGCCAATAGAAATTGTTGTTTGCGCAGGATATTGTTCCATAACCTTGACTTTTGCAACTAATTCCGTCCCTGCTTCATAATCAGAAATGGGTGATAAGTAGGCTTGACTGGTATCAATTTCTACTGCATGAATTGAGGCAATTTGTTCAATTAAAGGGCGATTGTGTAAGAGTTGATGGGTTAATACTCGTATTACCATATCTTTAATACCACCCGATACGACATGAAAGGGAATTTGATTGGCACTGGCAAATTTTACCAGTTCCTGTAATCCTGCCCTTAAAGGAATTTCATCAACATATGCCAGCATTGCAGAATAACAATGAGAGGGAATCGACTCAATAATTTTTCTCACACCCTCTCGCAAGGTAATTCTTTTAGCATAAATATCAGGCAAATATTGATCACATAAATGAGGGGCAACGGCTTTTAACATTCCTGTAAAGGTATCTTCCGTGGTAATTGTGCCATCAAAATCACAAAAAATAGCATAGGGAGGAAGGTTGTTTTGATTCATCTCTAATATTGTTTTTAAGTTTTCATTTTAAAATAATGATCGAGAGGGTATTGCAGTTGAGAAATCATCGTCTTATTTTGGAAGACTCAAATGCCTAATAATACTCATGCAAATTAATCAAAAATATTGCTGTCTTGATGACTGCCAAGGCAATTTCACCTTTTTCAAGTCTTGGGGAGTATCAATATCATTTAATAAAGGTAGATAACTAGTTTTTAAACCGAGACGGTTGGCAATGTTTATTGTTTGCTGTAAGACGATCTCACTGCCCCAATCAATTCCTTGAAATAATTCAGGAAGAAAGCGACGCAATCCAATTAAATAATATCCTCCATCTTCTGCTTTCCCTAATACTAAATCGGAATCCGAGAGTTGTTCAAAGGCTTGATTAATTAAAGTCGAATTTAAATCAGGACAGTCAATGCCAATAATAACCACTTTCTCTATTTCTGAGGTAAAAGTCTCTTGTAACGCCGTAATCAATCGCTCTCCTAAGTTCCCTGAAACTTGAGGGGAATAATAATAATTGCTCCCTAACCAGTCACTCATTAAAGTAACATCCCCTCCTGCAAAATAAATCCGCACATTCAAAGGTCTCATCTGTTGCAGCTCACAAATTTGCTTTAAGGTATGTTCGGTTAACTTCTTTTGTAAGTTGGCAGCCCCCTGTTCTCCTAATAGCGGAATGAGTCGTGTTTTGGTTTTTCCCGCTTCCGGATAACGAGTAAACACAATTAAGCTATCTTTAGCAGAGTTTGTCATTGTTTAATTCATTGAATAGGCACGATAGAATCCCATTGTTGGACTTTATCTCATTGCTAAGAGATTAATTCCCAAAAGCTTAAATAAGTATTCCCATATTTCTTTTGGCGATAACAATTTAAGTTAGGAAGTTGTTGATGATTCCACTGTTTGGGATCATGTTCCACTGCAATTTCTCCTTGGGGTGCTAATAACTTGAATTGGGGAATTGTCATTAAAACGGTATCATATAAATTTGCGCCATAAGGGGGATCAAAATAAATGAAATCAAATTGTTGTCCTTGTAAATCTTTAATTTTGTTTCTAATATCCCCTTGAATGATTTGAAAGGTTTGTTCATGGGTGGCAATGCTTTGCCAATTTTGTTTAATCAGTTGACAAGCTCGGCGATTCTTTTCAATGCCAACAAGATAAGCACTCCCGCGACAAAGTGCTTCTGCTCCGATTGTGCCATTGCCAGCACATAAATCAAGGCAACGCGCCCCGTGCAGTTTTCCTTGCCAAATATTAAACAAGGCTTCCCGTACTCGCGCTGAGGTGGGACGCGTTTGTTGTCCAGGTAAGGTTTTTAAGACACGGTTTCCATGAATTCGCATGATGGCAATGATACACTCCATGAAACACCTTTAGGCGCGATCGCGCTGCCATGATCAAATATAAGAGCTATTCCATAAGGTTTCCTTGTCTCGGTACGTTTTCCTCAAGTCATTGCAACCGCCAGCAGTAAAAATAAGTTTAAATTAGCCTATTTTTTTGGCAATTTTATAAATTTTGATGTATAATATTTAGCTGTGATTTTTGATTGGGTGAAACGCCATGAATGCGCAGGAAGTCATCCGCTCGATTGAACAAGAACAAATGAAAGATGATCTCCCCAATATTTATGTGGGAGATACCGTTCGCGTGGGTGTTTTAATTCAAGAAGGCGGAAAAACTCGGACACAGCCCTTTGAAGGAACGGTCATTGCCAAACGGCATACCGGAATTAATGAAACCATTACCGTTCGTCGAATTTTCCAAGGTATCGGGGTAGAACGGGTCTTTTTACTCCATTCTCCTAGAATTAGAGATATTAAAATTATCCGTCGTGGCAAAGTCCGTCGCGCCAAATTATATTATCTGCGCGATCGCGTGGGTAGTAAAGCAACTCGCGTTAAACAACGCTTTGATCGCGATAATTAAATCAGTACTTCATTATTATCGCAAATTAGGACAAAAAATGCTAAACTAAAGTCTAGGACTAATTGGCTAAAGTAAAGACTGGATAACAATTGTGCGTCCTTAGTTCAGCTGGTAGAACGCGGGTCTCCAAAACCCGATGTCGGGGGTTCGAGTCCTCCAGGGCGCGCTCATCAGTCTCAACGTTCCCCCCTATAACCTTGATGAAATGGTATTGGGGGGCTGCTTTTTCCAGACCGTAAAGACCGTCAGAAAAGAGGATTCAATTGTGGCAAAGAAAGAATCCAAAAAAAGTAACCGCCCCGAAACTCAACAAGAGTCAACTCGTCTAAATGTCATCAAGTTCTTACAAGAAACCAAGGAAGAACTGAATAAAGTCGTTTGGCCGAGTCGCAAGCAACTGATTAGTGAGTCGGCAGCCGTGATGTTAATGGTTACCTTGGTTGCTACCCTAATTTATTTATTTGACAACCTCTTCCAGTTCATTGCAGGACAGATATTCTGATGAGTTTTGCCACAGACAACGAACAACAAGACCCTAATTTACAGCAAACCACGGACCAAAAACCCAGATGGTATGCTGTTCAAGTTGCCTCGGGTTGCGAAAAACGGGTTAAAGCCAATTTAGAACAACGGAGTCACACCCTTGATGTGGCTGACCGGATTTTGCAGATTGAAATTCCGAAAACACCTGTTGTCAAACTCCGTAAAGATGGTTCACGACAACAGACTCAAGAAAAGGTCTTTCCTGGCTACGTTCTCATTCAAATGATTATGGATGATGATACGTGGCAAGTGGTAAAAAGCACCCCCAATGTCATTAATTTTGTTGGTGCAGAAAAACAACGTCCCTATGGGCGGGGAAGAGGTCACGTGCAACCGGTTCCATTAAGCCCTTCGGAAGTAGAAAGAATCTTCCGACAAAGTGAACAACAAGAACCTGTTGTGCAAGCAAAAGTGGCAGTCGGTGATAAGATCGTAGTTCTGTCGGGTCCTTTCAAAGATTTTGAAGGAGAAGTGGTGGAAGTGAGTTCCGAGAGAAACAAACTGAAAGCCCTTCTCTCAATCTTTGGGAGAGAAACCCCAGTGGAATTGGAGTTTAATCAGGTTGAAAAACAAGGCTAGCAATGGCAAAGAAAGTTGTCGCGCTTATTAAATTAGCCCTTCCGGCTGGAAAAGCGAACCCCGCGCCCCCAGTGGGACCGGCACTGGGTCAACATGGGGTTAATATTATGGCGTTTTGTAAAGAATACAACGCCAGAACAGCCGATCAAGCAGGGATGATCGTTCCCGTAGAAATCTCGGTTTATGAAGATCGCAGCTTCACGTTTGTTCTCAAAACGCCTCCTGCTTCCGTTCTTCTAAAGAAAGCGGCAGGGATTGAAAAAGGATCGAGTGAACCGAATCGACAGAAAGTGGGCGCGATCACCCGAGATCAATTGCGGGAAATTGCTGAAACCAAAATGCCTGACCTCAATACCGATAATATGGAGGCAGCTATGAAAATTGTTGAAGGTACAGCCCAAAATATGGGCATTACGCTCAAAGATTAAATTGTAACGTCAATCGGGGAGAAGTCCAAACTTCGTCAGACCCAAGGAGAATCAAATGCCAAAAAAACCATCTCGTCGGATGCAGGGGTTACTGGAACAAGTTGAAGATCGCCCCTATGAACCCCAACAAGCCCTTTCTCTACTCAAGGAAACGGCAACGGCTAATTTTGAAGAAACCGCAGAAGCGCATATCCGTTTAGGGCTTAATCCCAAATATACGGACCAACAATTGCGAACGACAGTGACCTTCCCCAAAGGAACAGGGCAAACTGTCCAGATTGCTGTGATTACTCGGGGTGAGAAAGTGAATGAAGCAACCGATGCTGGAGCAGACGTGGTTGGTTCAGACGAACTAATTCAAGAAATCCAAAATGGGCGCATGGATTTCGATGTGGTCATTGCCACTCCCGATATGATGCCCCAAGTTGCCAAACTAGGACGTATTTTAGGCCCCAAAGGGATGATGCCTTCTCCCAAAGGAGGAACCGTTACAAACGAGCTAGAATCTGCCATTCAAGAGTTTAAGGCAGGGAAACAAGAATTTCGGGCTGATCGCACTGGCATCGTCCATGTTATGTTTGGTAAGGAATCTTTTTCCGAACAAGATTTATTAGTTAATCTTAAGGCTTTACAAGAAACCATTGATCGCGATCGTCCTTCAGGGGCAAAAGGGAGATACTGGCGAACTCTTCATGTTTCTGCGAGTATGGGCCCTTCCATCGAGGTTGATGTAGCAGCATTGCGAGATTACAAACTGCCAGAAGCAGTATAATACCACTAATAACTAAATGATTGTAGCCAAAGACAGCAGGAGCATATTGCTTAATTTCCTGCCGAGGCTGATCCCAAAAATTCCCCTCATAGCCCAAAACGATGGGCGGTTGGGTGGGAGGGTCATCAAGCCTCGGATTAAAAACCGAGGTTTTTTTGATGAGAGGGGAAACTAACGAAAACTAGGAGGTGCAAGCGCGTTTGGGTAGAACATTTGAAAATAAAAAACAAGTTGTGGCGGAATTAAAAGAACTTTTAAGTGAATCACAACTCACTGTTGTGATTGACTATAAAGGGTTATCCGTCGCCGAAATTAGCGATTTACGCGCTCGACTGCATGACACAGGAACCACTTGTAAAGTGGCGAAAAACACCCTGATGCGCCTTGCCGTTGATGGGGATGAAAATTGGCAGCCCCTGCAAGATTTTTTAGAAGGTACATCGGCATTTTTATTTGTCAAAGATGACTTTGCCAATGCCGTTAAAGCCTATAAAGATTTCTCCAAAGCCACCAATAAAACCGAAGTACGCGGTGGCGTCATGGAGGGTCAGGTATTAAGTAAAGAGCAAGTTGATGCTCTCACTGAGCTTCCCACCAGAGAAGAACTCATGGCACGGCTTGCTTGGGCACTCAATGCCAATACGACCAAAATTGCAGCGGGTCTCAATGCTGTTCCCACCAAAATGGGAACTGGTGTCAAAGAAGTACCTTCCTCTTTGGCACGAGCCATCAAAGCAGTATCCGAACAAGAAAACCAAGACGCAGCTTAAGCTGTTATTGACTCATTAACCATTCATTATAGGAGTAATTCTCATGTCTGAAAAAACAGATCAAATTCTGGAAGAGTTAAAGTCACTATCCTTATTAGAGGCTTCAGAATTAGTGAAACAAATTGAAGAGGCATTTGATGTTGATGCATCTGCCCCTGCTGGTGGTGCAATGATGATGCCTGCTGGCGGTGGTGCTGCTGCACCAGCCGGTGAGGAAGAAGCAGCTCAAGAAGAACAAACGGAATTTGAGGTAGTACTAGATGAAGTACCCGATGATAAGAAAATTGCAGTTCTCAAAGTCGTTCGTGGCATCACTGGCTTGGGCTTGAAAGAAGCAAAAGGTTTAGTGGAAGAAACCCCCAAATCGCTTAAAGAAGGGGTTAGCAAGGAAGATGCAGAAGATATGAAGAAACAACTAGAAGACTCGGGAGCCAAAGTTAGTTTGAAATAGTTTCTACTTAAATTCTAGTTGATTCCGGGTGGGTTAAATTAGCCCACCTCTTCTTTGTATATTTGATTAATTAACTGATTAATATTTTCAGGTTGATCACATAATTTTGTTTCTAAATGAAAATTTTATAAAATTAACATAGCAATAGCGTTTTATCAATTTTTTTAGTAAAAATTAATTTTTACTAATCAATTGATCTAAATAAGGATGTCACCGCCACCCAGCGCGATCCATAATTTTTACCGCAAGTGGGTTATTTTCACCTAATTGTGCCACATTGACGCGATCTTCAGTAAAGTCACCAAATCTTGCAATAACAGGATCAAGAGGAACATTGGAAACCACTGGGTATTCACTGTTGCCTTGGGCAAAAATGGCTTGGGCAGGGGGACTCACTAAATATTCTAAAAAGCGAATGGCATTGGCTCGATTGGGGGCAGTTTTCACGATACCTGCTCCACTGACATTAACGTGGGCACCACGCCCGTCTTGATTGGGGAAAAAGACACCAATGCGATTAAAAATTGCTGGGTTGCTAGCGGAACGATCGGGGGCAAATCGTGCTAAATAGTAAGTATTAGCAAGGGTAACATCGGCTAAGCCAGAAGCAACCGCTTTAATTTGATCCATATCTCCCCCCTGAGGGGGGCGTGCCATATTGTTGACAATGCCACGACACCACTTTTCCGTTGCCTCTTCTCCAAGATTGGCAATGAGGGAAGCGACTAATGATTGGTTATAAACATTATTTGAAGAACGGACGACAACGCGATCGCGCCACTTGGGAGAGGCTAAATCTTCATAGGTGGATAATTGTGAAGGGTCAATTTGACGGTTATTGTACATAATGACCCTTGCCCGTTTGGTTAAACTAAACCACAGCCCCTCTGGATGACGGAGATTGTCAGGAATATTTTCTTCTAACACTTCAGAGGTGACAGGGGCAAAAATTCCTGCTTGTTCGGCACGCCATAATCTTGCGGCATCAACGGTTAATAACAGATCCGCCGGGCTATTCCGCCCTTCATTTTGAATCCGAGAAATTAATTCATCGGCATCTCCCTTTAAGCGATTAATTTTAATGCCAGTTAACTCGCTAAAGTTTTGATAAAGAAGTTCATCGGTATCGTAATGTCGAGAGGAATAGAGATTTAATTCTCCTTTGGGGGCAGCACTCACTTGATTGGTTTTTAAGCCAGTGGCTGCGATCGCGGCTGTAATTGATCCAGCCCTGAGAAAGGAACGTCGCTTAATTGGCATTCTTGCTCATCCCAATTGATACACCTATTATGATTAGTTTACTGTTTCAACCCGGGTGTGATCTAATTATCTTCAATCAACCATTCTGAAGCCCTTTCTCCAAGCTCAATGGGAATATTCACGGCTTTACCAAGGCGAGGTCGTTTTTTCGTATTGGCAATAAATTCTTTAACTTGCTCAGTACTGCCCCACGCGTGAAGATAGGTAGAAACGGCATCCAGATGTTCTAAATACTCGCTTTCCGTTAAGGGAAATGAGGCTTGTTCCAGATACCGCCACATCACTTGTAAAAAAACGCGATCGCGAACCCGACGTAGCTGAACATCAAAGGAACAACCCCATTTTGCCACAATCAGTTGTTGTAATTCTTGTCCCGTCATCGTTCTTGTTAGAAGTGAACTTGACTCAGAATATAACGCAAGCGATCATAATCATCTTTGAGGAGGGTGCTGAGTTTGCGACCTGCCTGCACTAACCACTGACGATCCGCGTTTCGCAGTCGGTAAATTTCCCGCAAAACGGCAGCAATGAGTGAATCCACTGGAACGGTTTTAACATCGAGCAGGGTGCGCAAAAAGTCAAACTGTTCGGTAAATTGAATAATTTCTTGGGTTTGGCAGTGATAAACCCCTTGGTGAATTTGTGGCGGGCGTGGGGGAAGATATTGATAGCATGCGCCACCTTTACTGCCATTATTGGAATGTTGAGAACTAAAAAAGCCCAGAATACTTACCCGAAACTCCGTTTTTAACATCGCAAAAATTTGCGGTTGTTCCTCTCGTAAATCCTCTAGCGAAAGGCCTAGGGCACGAGCGCGATGAACCGAATCAATGGGACTGGTGGTAACATAGGTAACCACTGCCAAGACCGTATTCCCTGTTTCCTCATCATAGGATTTCACCCAACTGCCAAAAGCTGGCATGGTTGGAAAAGAGAGGTCTTCCGGCTCTAAACATTGTGCCAGAAACTCAGTTGTTGACGTTTCAATGACTTCCGCAAAGTGGTTGGGATGACGATCTTCGGTTTCAAATTGCGGGAGAGGAATTTGCATTTAAACCGTTACTTTTTCTTGCGACCTTTTTTGCGGGGTTGCACTTCTTCCAATTCTGATAACTTAAAAGTGACTAATTTGTCCCAATTTCCCCCTTCAAACAAAACCGCAGCATTATCATCGGTAATCCGTTGCACTAACCCTTCAAAGCGATAATAAGTATCGTCAATATTGGTAACCTTAACTTTGCTTCCGGGAAGAATCATGGCACTCTCCTTTCAAGTTTCTTTAAAAAAGCATAGCAAATGCTTGATCCTAACAAGAACTCATCGCAATGGAAAGAATTTCTTGGGCAGCGCGATCGCGCACACCAGGTTCTCCTAACCCTTGGCGAATCCGTTGATAGCCTTGCAGCATGGTGTCTCGTTTTTGGGGATCAGTTAATAACGCCATTGCTTCGGCAACTACTCGGGAAACGGTGGCTTCTTCTTGTAATAATTCTGGAACCACTGCTTCTTGAACCACTAAATTGGTTGGGGAAATAAAGGGAGCAGAAAAGTTTAACAAATGACGGGCTAACCAACCCGTTATCGGATTGACGCG
>JAHEOB010000176.1 GCA_018610095.1 Halothece sp. MAG | reverse complement strand
CTGAAAGATTGTAATTAGAATAACAGATTATTTTAAAGTTATTCTTGAAGCCATGAACTTCACCATTTGATTAGCAGGGTTAGTTTTACCGATTGCTTTGTAATTCACTAGCTAGGCTGGGAACAACTATAGTAACAAAAAATTAAATAAAATTACCTTTGGCAACTGGTTCGACTTGACCTCCGACTTTAACTTCATTGTGATTCGCTTTTAAGAATAATAAGGAAGGGCGATTCATTTCGTAACCTTGTTCGACTCGAATTTGAAAATTATCTTGATGCCAAAAATGATTCTGTAATAAATATGCTGCTAAACAGCCATTAGCACTACCTGTTGCAGGGTCTTCGGGAACCCCAATTAAAGGGGCAAAAACACGAACACATAAATCATTATGTTTAGAATGAGTTTCAGCACAAAAAACAAGAATCCCATTAGCTTGTAAAGAACTCATTAATGATTCATATAATGCTAAATTAAGTTTAATCTCTTTTAGTGCTGCTAAGTTTTGAATGGGTACAATGAGAAAATAATTCCCTGTTGATATTTCTTGAATTGGATAATCCTGATGAATTGCTTCTACAGGGAGATTTAAAACTTTAGCAATTGTTTCTGCAGAAACAGTTTGACCAAACTGAGGAGTCGGTTGTTCCATCCAAAAAATCTCTTCTCCTTGTAAATTTGTTTCCCAAGTAACTGGAATGGAACCAACTTGTAAATTGATATGAATGGTATTGAGGTTGCTTTTTTGTTGGGGAGACAATAGAAATTCACGAATAATATAAGCTGTTCCTAAAGTGGGATGCCCCGCAAAGGAAAGTTCTTGGTTGGGAGTAAAAATCCGAACCTTATACCCTTGTTCCGTTGGACAAATAAAGGTCGTTTCTGAAAAATTAATTTCTTTAGCAAACGCTTGCATTTGCTGTTGACTGAGATAATTTCCTTCCGTAAATACCGCTAATTGATTGCCTGTATATTGCTCAATTGCAAAAACGTCAACAATATAAAATGGATTATTCATTAACTTTCCTCTAACACCTCATTAATGATAGTTTGAGTGTCACAACCAACAATGCCATCCCTCTGCAAATTATGATCTTGTTGAAATTGTCTTACTGCCTCTTTAGTATTTTCACCATATATGCCATCAATTCTTCCCTCATAATATCCTAATTCTTCTAATTGACGTTGTAATTGTTGGATATTTTGTTCCGAACTTTCCTCACGTAAAATAGTTGTGCAAGCATTAGCAGATTGTATGCCACGGGATTGAGTATCTTGTTGTGGCTTAGACTGAGAATTTGAGTTGTTTTCAGTGACAATTTGACTAGCGTTCCATTCGATTTGCCGTAACAGTTGCGCTGTTGCTAAAAATCCTAAAGCAAAAAATCCAACCACAATGGTTGTTATTCCTAGTAGTTTGAACCGACAACCCATAAATGAAGAATCAGCCGTGTGAAGGGGTTTACTGGGAACATATTGCCCGCTTTTGGTTCGACCCAAGGTTTTGGGGTCATTGACCATGATATGACCTTTGCGTTTGAGCTTATGAAACCAATACCATTCCCGTAAGGCTAATGTTTGATCATCACTATGGGGTAATCGTTCTAAAACTTTGATTTTTGCTTTATTGGTATCAAGGATAATACGAGAACGACAGGAAGTGCTTTCGAGGTGCTGTTTAATGCGAACTTGAATATTATCGGATAAGCCCACATAGCTAACACGACCAGTTGTAATTTGGTATATGCCTCTTTCGCGGGGTACTTTCTTCCAATTGATCATGTTTGGTCACAATCTGACCTTGTAGGGAACTAATGACGATTTCCCGTCTGTAGCAGTTGCCATCACACAAATTTTTGTTAATCAAGAAAAAGAATCGCTATTATCATAACCTAATAACATAAGATTAGCTATGATCGCGACTAGAGACAGTCGTTCTGGGAGTCTGATATATCGAAAAGACCGTTGCGAATTTACCAGACAGATTGTTGAAAACCAGAGACGACAAGGCTAGAAACCGTGATTGAATATGACCGAAGAGTTACTTCAAATTGGAACTATTGTCTCTCCACATGGCATTAAAGGGCAAGTCAAAGTTGCTACTCATTCTGATTTTCCTGAACGGTTTGAAACGCCTGGAAAACGTTGGCTGAAGCGTCCCAATCAAGAGGAATATGAATTAGTGACCCTCAAACGGGGATATTATGTTCCTGGAAAAAAATTATATGTTGTTACGCTTAAAGAAGTGACCGATCGCGATCAAGCGGAAGCCTTGCGAAAAAGTAAATTATTTGTTGACAAGCGCGATCGCCCCTCCTTAGAAGAGAATGAATATCATGTTTCCGATTTAATTAATTTAGCAGTAATTGATCAACAAACTCAGCAAACCATGGGTCACGTGGTTAATATTTATTCTGCCGGCAATGATTTATTACTGGTTAATTTAGATTCCTTATTTATCCAACAACAATTTGCCCATCATGCTTCCGTGAAACAGAACGTTTTAATTCCCTTTGTGGAAGAAATTGTACCTGTGGTGGATTTAGACAATCGTCAATTGGAAGTGAATCTCCCTGCTGGTTTATTAGAATTAAATAGCTAAATGCCCGTTTCTAATTCTCCTGTTTCATTCGATTGAATATGTTGCCTGGGATCAGTGGGCAATCGTTTAATATCGGCATTCGCCCCGACAACAATCATTTGTGAACCTTTTACTAAACGAAAGTTAGGAGTGGGATTAATTTCAAATTTCTCTCCGTATTTAATTGCAATGACATTAACGCCGTAGCGATTTCTGAGTTCTAATTCTGCTAAAGTGAGTCCATCAAAAGCTTCAGGAATCTGAAGATCAACAATACTATGTTCGGGATCCAGTTCAAACTTCTCTAAAATCCCTGGTTGGGCGAGATCCTCTGCTAATTCATACCCCGCATCTCTTTCAGGAAAAACCACTCGATCTGCCCCCACTCGCTTTAATAATTTGCCATGAACATGAGAGGAGGCTTTTGCCACCACATATTTAACCCCATTTTCTTTAACATTAAGGGTGGTAATGATACTTTCTTGAATATAATCCCCGATCGCGATAATGACAACATCAAATTCAAAAATCCCTGCTTCTTTGAGGGCTGCTGGTTTAGTGGAATCTAATTCAATGGCATGGGAAACAATTTGATCGGTTAAGACTTGCGTTACTAATTTCTCTTCGCGATCCGTTCCTAACACTTGACAACCAAGATTACGTAGTTCTTGACAAACTGCTTGGCCAAAACGCCCTAAGCCAATAACCGCAAATTCTTTTGGTTGAGTACGAAAGTGATGGAACAGTTTGAGAGAGGTTTTAATATCCACGATGCAACTTTAGAGAGTAATGCTAATAGAGGTTGTCAATTAATTTTATCAATAACATCTCATAACGGAACAAGTGGTTTTCTAGTAATAACCGTTAACCCACTAACAGATTTTCTTCAGGATAATGAATGAGACTGGGGCGTGATCCTTTGACTAAGGTATTAATTACAATCAAAATACCAACCCGACCAATGTACATGGTAACAACAATAATCAGTTTACCCATTGCAGACAAACTACTGGTAATCCCGGTTGAAAGCCCAACAGTTGCAAACGCAGAACACACTTCAAACAAGATTTTAATAAAATTTAAGTCAGGATCGGTGAGAGCAATTAATCCCGTCACAACTGTAATGAGAATAATGGAGGAACACAACACCCCTAAAGCCTTCAAAATTAAGTTCGTAGGGACTCTTCGTTGATACAAAATGACCTCGGTTTTGCCTTGTAACGTTGCCAAGGTGGAACTAATTAAAATCCGCAATGTGGTGGTTTTTAACCCCCCGCCTGTTCCACTGGGACTTGCCCCAATGACCATAAATGCGATGGTAATGAATAGTCCTGCATTGGTCATTGCCCCAATATCTACCATATTAAATCCTGCTGTGCGAGTGGTAACTGATTGAAACCAAGCCCCTAAAAATCGTTCTTGTAAGGATAAATCGCTAAAGACAGTGGGGTTACGAAAATCAGTAACAAAGAAGATAACTGTTCCAAAAATAAGTAAAAAAATGGTGGTATTGGTAACAATTCTTGTATTTAAAGAGAAGGTAATTTTAGAAGTGCTTTTGCCAATAATTTTTTCTTCAAATTGTTGTTTTAACCAAGTAAACCATTCAAATACGGCTTGATAACCAAGTCCGCCAAAAACAATTAAAATGGGAAAGACAATATTGGCTAAAATTGAAGATTGATACTCTATTAAACTATCTTCAAACAAACTAAATCCTGCATTATTAAAGGCACTAATACTGTGAAAAAAAGCAAGCCAAATAGTGTTATCTTGTTTTTCAAACAAGGGAATAAGCAAGAAAAAACCAGTTAATTCAAAGACTAAACTGATAGCGATTATCGAAATAATTAAATTTTGACTTCCTTGCAACAAGGGCCGATCAAATGATTCTTTAATTGCTAACTTTTGGCGAAAATCAAACCGTTTCCGAATTAATAATAATAAAAACGTGTTGGTGGTCATATAACCTAAACCACCAATTTGAATTAATAAGAGAATAACGAATTGTCCCCAAAAAGAAAAATAGCTACCTGTATCAACAACAATTAATCCTGTAACACAAACGGCAGAAGTGGCTGTAAATAATGCCGTTATGGGATCATTCCAATGACCATCTACCATCATAAAGGGTAACATTAATAAAATTGTCCCCATAAAAATAACGAGAAGGAAGCCAAGACAAATGGTGCGGGCAATACTCATTTTTCGATACAATAATCAATACTGATGTTTTTTAGAGCAATTTTCTCTTGAAATAAGCTTGATTAAGTTTTCAATTTAAATAGTTTATGGACACAATTAAAATTAATGATCTTCGTTGCTATGGCTATACTGGATTTTTGCCAGAAGAACAGGTATTAGGGCAATGGTTTGAAGTGAATTTAACCATTGGGGTTGATTTATCCTCTGCGGGGGAAAGTGACGCGATCGCGGATACCCTTGATTATCGAAACACCATCGCGCAAGTGAAACATCTTGTTGAAACCGCCCAATTTTCCTTAATTGAAAAACTCGCCCACGCGATCGCGCAATCTGTCTTACAAGATGAATTAGTGCAACAAGTCTGTGTGCAACTGTCAAAACCAGACCCTCCCATTCCCAACTTTGGCGGAGCGATCACCGTTGAGATCACTCGGGAAAAGGGTTATGATCGTTGACCTGTTAAGGTTGCCCATTGATCAAGTGTGCCTTCGTCATCGGCTTCCTCTTCTTGATAATCTGTGAGGACACTCGGTTTACAACGTTTGATTGCCACAGAGACGATTTCCGCGCCTTCTCCTTGCAAATCCTCGATGTAACCTCCTTGGCGATCTTGGGCTTGTTGCTTTCTAAGAAAGGGGCCAAAATAATAGGTGCATTTGGGGGATTCCGTCTTAACTTCCACCCACCAAGCTTGTCCAAAAAATTCTAGAATGGATAGGAGATACTCTTCCATGTTGTCCTCTAGGCGTAACCGCATTTTATCTCATTGCAATTGTTCTACTTTTATTTATGCCAATCCGTTGCAGAGGTTTCAAATAACCTAAGAGGGATTTTGACTTAGTAAAGGAACTTTTTAGGGCGACGACAGGAGACTTCATAAAGCGCGATCGCAGTTGCAACACTGGCATTCAAACTCGCCGTTTTTCCAGCTAAAGGAATCGACACCAATTCATCACAATGACGTTGGGTTAACAAACTCAATCCCTCTCCTTCTGCACCTACTACTAAAACCACAGCATCATTAAACTCAAGCTGCGGTAATGGTTTTCCCCCTTCAGCAACTGTTCCATAAATCCAGAACCCTGCTTGTTTTAAAGTTTCCAAAGCACGAGCAAAATTAACCACCCGCGCCGTCGGTAAATATTCTAACGCGCCTGCTGCTACCTTCATCACGGTTGAAGTTACCCCAACAGCCCGTCGTTGAGGGATCACTAATCCTTGTGCCCCAAAGGCTTCCGCACTACGAATAATGGCACCTAAATTATGGGGATCGGTAATCCCTTCAGCAGCAATGAGAAGGGGTTTATAGGATTGTGCTTGTGCAATCACATCTTGCAGTGCCCAATAATGATAAGGTGTGATTTGGGCAGCAACGCCTTGATGATTTGCCCCACGGGTAAGTTTATTTAAATGCTCGATACTTACCTCATCAATAATCGCCCCCTGTTTCTTGGCAGTTTGCAAGCGAGACTTAAATTGGCTATTATAGCGAAGTCTTGGTGTAATCCAAATCCGATTCAATTGCCGTTGACTTTCTAACGCTGATAAAACAGATCGGCGCCCATAAATAAAGTCATCTTGTTCTGATAGTGTCGATTCTGGTTTTTGCGATTTTTCTGACTTTTGCTTTTTCTGCTTTTTGGGTTTAGAAGAACCGTCATTGGATTTTGCCTTTTTTTTTCCCTTATGGGGTTTTTCCGTCATGATTCATCTAAAATCAATGTTTGCAACACAGAGTAATTGGTTCTTCCAATTGTCTCAACCCATTCTAAAAAAATGCTGAGTTCCAAGTTATTGATTATATCAAATATTTTGCTGTAACCAGAGTAATAGTTCTTGTAAGCGATCGCGATCGCTTAAAAACAAATATCCCACCAAAGTTTCTAAACTGGTTGCTTGCTGATACACTTTCGCCGAGACACGACGTGGTTTTTGGCTGGCAGCATTACGCCCTCGTTTAACAATTTCCTTTTCTGTCTCCGTTAAATAAGGAAGCAGTGCCTCTAACTGTTGTGCTTGCTTTTCGGCACGCACTTGGGAAACAACTAACTCATGATATTCAGAAATTTGTTTCTGGGGCAATAAATAATATAAGCGTACATATAATTCATAAACAGCATCGCCAATATAGGCTAATCCCGTGGGAGAAAGCTGCTCTATTGGGGGGAGATTCTGTAATCCCCCCACAACTGAAAAGAATTCCACCTCGGAATCTCCATAATTTGAGTCATGCGTTTGCCGTACCAAATTTTCCCCTATTGGCTCAGCACAAGTCAATTAACTAATTATTTTCATCAATTGCCTCTAATGCAGCTTCTAAACTAGGCTGCAAGGAAAGGAATTTTTCTAAGCGAACCAGTTTGACTGTTTGTGTCACCCTAGCATTGGTGACAATTTGAAGCGTTCCGTCCTCATTTTGAGCTTTTTTCACCAATTGGACTAACGCTCCTAAGCCAGAACTGTCCACAAAGTCAATTTGTGAGAGAACCAAAATCAGATTTTTCGGTCCCTCCTCAACACATTTGCCAAGGACTTTTGCAAATGTTGGTTCGGAAAACGCATCGAGTAACCCTGTCAAGCGAATAATTTGGCAGTTATCTCGAACTTCCCGCGTTCCGCGTAAACTGACAGTTAGATTAAGTGGTTCTGGAATAGCACCCTCCTCGCCATTGGTTCGTAATGCGATTTAATATCAAAAGGTTAGCTTAAACCAACCTTTAATAGATAGTGTATATTAGCACATTTTGAATAATTAATCCTTATTTTAAGCCTTAAGGATGAGTTTTGGCTCGATTGTTTCGCATTGATGCCACAAATTCAGCAAATAAATAGTCGGCATCATGCGGCCCGGGACTAGCTTCGGGATGATATTGTACGGAAAACACAGGTAAGGTCTTATGGCGTAGCCCAGCAACAGTGCGATCATTGAGATTGAGATGGGTAATTTCCACTTGGTCATTTTGTAAAGACTCTTCCGTCACCGCAAAACCATGATTTTGACTGGTAATTTCCACTTGTTGTTGTAATCCAGCGGGCTGATTTAATCCTCGATGGCCAAATTTCAGCTTAAAGGTCTCTGCCCCTAGCGAGAGCCCTAAAATTTGGTGTCCCATACAAATGCCAAAAATGGGCTTACCTTGTTGCAATAACGCTTTAGTGGTTTCAATTCCTTCGGTAACAACCGCAGGATCACCAGGTCCATTGGATAAGAAAATCCCATCGGGATCATATTGATAGATTTGCTCGGGGGTAGTATCAGCAGGAACTACAATCACCCGACAACCGTAGCTGGCTAAGCGACGCAGGATATTTCGTTTAATACCAAAATCAATGGCAACCACGGTTAAAGCATGGGGATCATCTTGTTCCATAATGGGACGAAATTCCCAACGAGAATCAGTGGGATCACACCATTCATAAACACTTTTGGTGGTAACTTCATTGACAAGGTTTAACCCTTCCATGGAGGGAGTTGCTTTGACGTGGTCTAAAAGTTGTTGGGAATCGAGAATTTCAGTAGAAATTGCCCCATTCATTGACCCATAGACTCTTAGGAGGCGAGTCAGGGCGCGGGTATCGACGTTATATATACCTGGGATTTGATGTTGGGCTAAATAGTCAGGAAGAGAACTGCGCGATCGCCAATTACTGGGATAATAGCACACATTACGGGCAATGACTGCTCTGGCATGGGGATGATCGGATTCTTCATCTTCCGAATTGACGCCTGTGTTACCAAGTTCGGGATAAGTAAAGGTAATCATTTGACCTCGATAGCTGGGATCGGTTAACACTTCTTGATAACCGGTCATGCCAGTATTAAAAACCACTTCTCCCACAGCAGTCCCCGTTGCCCCAAAGGATTTTCCCCAAAAGGCAGTGCCATCTTCTAATACCAATAATGCCGATTGCCCTGAATTGGTAATCATAACCGTTCGCGTATTTTTTCTTGCGTAACTTTAGCAGGGTTAATGATTCCCGTCAAATCAAAAATGATGGTCACTGGCTGATTATTGTTGGTTTAATTCTTCCAAGATATCTTCTAATTCCTCTTGTTTCTTGCCATATTCACGCCAATTTCCCTGTTGGCGAGCTTGTTGAGCTTCTTGATAAACCTCTAGCGCCTGTTGGGCTAAGTCATTGGGCACTTGCTGCATTAAATCATCAGCAACGGCCGGTTGTTCCCCTGCTTGTTCTGTTTCAGCCACTGGCTCGGGACTCTCTTCCCCAAAAATAGCCGTTAAAGCACTTTCTAAGGACGGACGCATCACTAGTTGCTCATTATGCGCCACCACAATCTGTTTTAATTCCGGCAGTTCTCCTTGATCCGCCCGTAAGTAAATCGGTTCCACATAAAGCAGGGATTGTTCCATGGGAATCACTAATAAATTCCCGCGAATGACTCGTGAGCCTTGTTGATCCCATAGGCTTAATTGTTCCGATATTTTGGTATTTTGGTCAATTTGGGCTTCAATTTGACTGGGCCCTAAAACTAATTCTTGTTTCGGGAATTCATACAATAAAAGTTTCCCATAATTATCGCCATCTGATCGCGCTGCCATCCAAGCAATCATATTGTCTCGATTGGTGGGCGTAAACGGTAACATTAAGATAAATTCTTCTTGCTGGGTGTCTGGCAAGCGCATAATCATATAATAGGGTTCCATAGCTTGCTGTTGCCCATCAAACTGTTCATTGGGTACTCGCCACAGATCTTCCTGATCATAAAAGACGTCAGGATTGGTCATATGATATTGCAGATACATCTGGTTTTGAATTTCAAATAACTCTAACGGGTATCGAAAGTGAGATTGCAGTTCCGAAGAGATGGTTTCTGGGGAGCTAAATAAATCGGGAAAGATTTTCTGATAAGTTTGCAAAATGGGATCTTGTTGATCAATCGCAAATAACTGTAAGCTACCGTCTAAGGCATCGACCACGATTTTTACGGAGTTGCGAACATAATTGAATCCCCCACTTAATAAGTCACGAGTAGAACCCGTTTGTAAAATTTGTCTAGCATTGGCATCGCGAATTGCTGTCACCGGTTGAGAATAGGGGAGATGATCACTAACGGTATATCCTTCAACAATCCACTTTAAGTCTCCATCCACTAATGTGAGATAGGGATCAGAATCTAACCGTAAAAATGGGGCAACTTGATTAACTCGTTCTCGGATCTCGCGATGATAATGAATTCGCGACTCAGAATTGAACCTCTCCCATCAATTCAAATAGAATCTGATGGGAGATTCTCGCGTCATCAGGTGGTTCTAGACAAGACTTCAGCCTCATCCCCGAAACCATTGCCCTCAGCGAGCTTTCTTCCCGTCGTTCCG
>JAHEOB010000175.1 GCA_018610095.1 Halothece sp. MAG | reverse complement strand
GGAATTAATGGAAACATTGCGGGTCGATTGACCCTGCTCCATCTGAGGTTTAGCACCGACGCTTCTCTCCACTTGCTGGAGAGGAATTAATGAAAACCAAAAAATCAACCGCCCCTAAAACAAATAGAGGCGGTTGCTTATTTTTTATTAAACTAATCGTGCTGTTATTGGTGATTCAGTTCATCAATCGATCAAATTTCAGCAGCATCATCTCTCAGTAGCGCGATGTATGTAATGGGTGCCGTTGCCGAAAGCGACATCGTGCAGTATTTAATTACCCCATAACTTAGTAAACATGTCTTGTTTCTGTTGCTGTTCCTGTTCCAGAAAATCTAAAAAGTGTTTCTCTTTTTTATAATCATCGTCTTCCTCATCTTCATCATCTTTCTTATCGCTTGGAAAAATGGTTAATAATTCAAAGTATTGAGATGTTGGTTTAATCTTTATATCATTGGGATCATTTTTATTTTGTAATAGCTTAATCCGAGGATACATGCGATGCCAAATGCGACCAATTTGCCCAATATACCCTGTGAGTGAGGATTGTTTAATATTTCCTTCTGGAATATCAGCTTCAGGAATTGCCCGACGATAGGGTTGATGAAACCACTCAATGGCACGGCTATCTTCTGCATCTTCAGCAATACGCCCCCACACTTGTACCTTCTCAGGATGCCAGGCTTCTCGCCACTGCTGGGCATAATGATTCGGATCAGGCGTAATGCCTTGTAACTGCATCCATTCACTTAAATCATTCCGTACCTTCTCAATAAATGAAGATAATTTATTCAGGTTTCGTAAACCATACCGAGTATTGTTTAATTGCGATGCTTCACCACTCCATTGCCAATGGCATCCAATGAGGGGTTTTCCTTCTTCGTGTTCATAATAGTCTTGGAAAAATAGCCGATGATCCGCCCGTCGCCATGATTTCCCAAATCCACCAAACACCATGGCAAACCGCGTTAGGGCTTTAACCACTTTTTGTAATGCTTTCTTTTTCTCTTTTGACAAAGATTGCGTTAAGCTAAAGCATAATTGTCCTTCCACATCATAAGTGGGTGTACGAAAAGGACCACGCCCAAATTCATCTAATTCTAGGTGATCCGTTTGGAAAGTGACGCCTAATAACCCTACGGTTCCTTGCCCTTTTACACCGCCAAATAGTTGGTCCACAAGGGAATCTGCTTTTTCAGGCGTTGTCAAGCCACCAAATAACCGTAAAGCATGACCCCGTAACGCTGCTTTAAACATATTTGGACGAAACTCCCCTTCCCCATTGAGGAGTTGGGAAGCCATACCCTGTCCTTTTAATCGTGGTTGATAGCTGAGATTAGCTTGTTTCTGCTTGGGTTGCCCATAACCAGCACTGACACGACAACCAATTCCTGCCGATAACGCCTTTTCCCAGATTTGCCAGATGGTTTCCCATTCACTGTCTTCTAAGGGAATCGTGCTAGAAATACCAAATTTTAGAGTGGGTTGATATAAAGAAATTTGGGCAAACGCTCTGGAGCCTTCATTATCTTTAACATCTTTAACCTGCCTTTTTTGCTGAGGATGAACTAAATCTACCAGATTCGTTTGCCAATTATTATTCGCAGGATATCCGCCATGAAACCGTAAAATGCCTGGGGCATAATCGCCATTCCCCACAGGATAACCACAATATCGTTCAGCTTGTTGTTGCGTACAAGCACGACGAAATGCCCCTTTCATACTAGTGCCAGGATAATAAGGATAGCCCCTTGCACCAATCACAGGACGGACAATGCCATCATCTTGACCCCCATTGGTGACGACACGCCAGTTAATTTCGTAAGATTTGACCTGAACGTCATTGCCAAATTCAGGGGGTTGAGAATCGGCTTTTTCAACCCATTCCTTAGCCCAACGTTGGCAATCTTGTTCTGAAACTTCCTGTTGAATTCGTTGTAGTTGACAACGCCCATTCGTTTGGGCGCGAAACATCATGGGAACTTTGTTTGCAAGATACATTTTAGTTAACCCTTGAACAGTGAGCAGTTAGCAGTAATTTGGAAGGAAGTGATCTTATACCAAGAGTAAAAAGGTGTTACGGTTGCGCGATCGCGCCATTCCGCTTTGTAAAGATGACACAGCAAATGAAATCCCCTTAGAGTTACTTATATCGTTGGGTCCACCAAACCAGACAATCGCATAAGCGAGTCAGTACCGCTAAAGAGACTCGTTGCGCCTCTAAATCAAGTTGCCACAACTTTTTACTCATTTCTTGCACTGTTTCCACATCCTCGGGATTGACGGTGTCGTTGGGAAGGTTGACACCGGCTTGCGACATAAGGTTTACTAAAGTGTCCCAGGTGTCTTTCCAATAATCAGACTTATTTTGTTCTTTACCTTGTAAACGCAGATGCTCTCCCCAAAAGCGTTCTAACCCATAAGCAACAGCCATTCGCATTTTATAGGATTGATTCAGGGAATCAGGATCGCGCTTTTTGGCATTTAATACCAGTTCTTGTGCTTTTTGATCTAATCCGTAACTATGCCAACCCATTATTGATACTCTCCTTTTAAGGTAACTTCACAACGACCAAATCCAACCGACTCTAAACCGCCGAAATAGAGTTCTTTGGTTGCAGAATTGCCAAATGGAGACCAACCTTTCTCTTTCAAGGCAATGGGAAAGACTAAGACACTGGCTTCGGGTAAGGCTTCCACATTGAAAAATCCTCCGGTTTGGGTATCCACTTTTTTCATCTCATCGAGTAACCGCACCCGACTCTGACGATATAGAGCCATGTCATGGAGGCTGAAGATATCATTATCATCCACAACCACCAGCTTATTGTCGGCAATATCAATGTCATCAGGAACCCACGGGGATAAGTCTTGTTCCTGTTCAATTTCCAAAAAGCCCAAATTAAAGAATAAGACTTTTCGCCCTTGTTCAATTTGTCGCCCTTGTAAGGCTTGTGATCCCGTATAAGGTTCAGGAACATCCTGGGAGATGCCAGCAATCTTTTGGTAACGTTTCAACAATCGCGGACAGCTAACCCAAACCACAGGTTGACCGGGACAGAACACGGGCAACCAGAGTAAAGAGGCATATTCAAATTTGACCAACCCTTCAGTGGTGCCTCCATCTTTTTGTCCTTCCACAGCCGGATGACCATACCATTCTTTTTCCATGCCTTCTTGAATTTCTCGTAAGTCGGCACGAAATCGCCCTCGTATGGAACTACCTGGGATAATACCCGTTTGGGTGAATTGATCTCGAAAAATTAAGTTGAGATTACCGGTTTCTTCACCAGCACTTGCACCGACATGAAGAGGAGCGAGTGTTTTAATAATACCGTAAGCTTTATGATACATAATGATAACCTTTTTGCTAATTGACTTAATTAATATCCTTTAACTTGAGTGTTGACCATGAAAAGAAGTTTTTGGTTGACATCAGTTTGATGATTACTCATTGGTTTGAGAAATTTTCTTTTTATAACGTT
>JAHEOB010000174.1 GCA_018610095.1 Halothece sp. MAG | reverse complement strand
GGACATCAGGAAAAAGGATACGAGTATTTTTCATATATCGTTTGCGAACTTCATTAGGGGAACTACCAATGGGAACACCAAGAATCGCATGATAGTCTGTAATATTAAAATGAAATAGTCCGCATTTAATGGGTGGAATTTTAACCATAAGATACTCCTTAAGTAGCTGACAGAAAAGGCTACTTCTATTCTCAGTAATTATACCAATTTAACTTCTAATCAAAAAAATTTCATCCCCTCCATCGGATTGAAAATGATTATCATAATCATTGAAATTGGTCACACAAACACAATGAGTATTATTATTATTCCCAAATTTCCCCTAAAACTTAACGTGGCGTATTCATTAGGGCTTGGGTTAGTGATGGATGGAGAGCGGGATTGGTGGCAACAAGACGACCTTCTTCTAACACAAGGGAACTGCCATCATAGGCACTAATAACTCCCCCGGCTTCTTCCACCAGTACGATGCCTGCTGCGATATCCCAAAGCGAAATACCACGTTCCCAATAACCGTCAACGCGGCCCATGGCAACATCGGCTAAGTCAACAGCGGCAGAACCACTTCGACGAACTCCTTGAGCGAGATTTAACAAATGGCAAAATTCAGCATAATTATTATCTTGTCGTTCCCGCCTGTCATAAGCAAATCCGGTAACCAGTAAACTATTAATCAACTGCTCGGTTTGAGAAACTTGAATCGGGCGACGGTTACAAGTGACCCCTAGTCCTTTTGCAGCCCGAAACAATTCCTCACGAACGGGATTATAAACCACTCCCAATTGAGGAGTGCCATTAATTAATAAGCTAATGGATACCGCATAAACGGGATATTGATGGGCATAATTGGTTGTTCCATCAAGGGGATCAATAGCCCAACAATAATTCTGTTGCTGGTTTTCCTGTTTTCCCGATTCTTCTGCTAAAATGCCATGTTCTGGGAAATGACGTTGGATAATTTCTAAAATAACTTGTTCTGAAGCGCGATCGGCATTGGTGACTAAATCCCCAGACCGTCCTTTCTCTTCAATTTGACTTAAATTTCCCCAATACTCCTTGAGAAGACTCCCGGCAGCTAAGGCGGCTTCGGTCGCAATTTCTAAATAATTTTGAAGGTTATTCGTTGTTTCCACCACAAATCATCGTTTGAGACGACACAATGGTAAGTTTACCAAACAATCAAAAAAAACTTCCCACCTACAATCTTAGGCAGGAAGTTTGCTCGATCGCGCTTAGCGGCCGTTATTGCAACAGTTGAGGGGTATATTGTTCTTTTTCAGGAATATCGGTGTATTCCGATAAAATTTGACGGAACTCATCCCCATCAATCGTTTCTTTTTCAATGAGTAAGTCCACTAAGCGGTCAATGGCAGCTCGGTTTTCCCGAATCAGTTGACGGGCGTTTTGGTGACACTGTTCAACAATTTCCCGCACTTGGGAATCGATTCGGGATGCAATTTCTTCCGAATACTCGGAACGGTTCATAATGCCGCCGCCAAGGAAGACTTCACTATTTTGATCTTCCAAGGAAAGTGGACCGAGATCCGACATTCCAAAGCGTGTCACCATTTGACGGGCCATGGCAGTTAACTGTTGTAAGTCACCGCCAGCACCCGAGGTTACTTCGGCATCGCCAAAGACTTCTTCTTCAGCGGCACGACCACCTAGTGCCCCAGTAATACGGGCTTTTAGCTGCGATCGCGACACCAGCGTTTGTTCTTCACTGGGGGTAAACCACGTTAATCCTTGGGCTTGCCCTCGGGGAATCAGGGTCACTTTCTGTACAGGGTCATGGTCTTTGACTAACGTACCAATAATGGCATGACCCACTTCGTGGTAGGCAATTAACCGTTTACTCTTACTATCCACTAACGGCGTTCCTTCCATGCCCGCAACAACGCGGTCAACTGCATCATCAATTTCTGCTAAGGTGATGGCTGATTTGCGACGACGGGCGGTTAGAATGGCAGCTTCATTTAAGAGATTGGCTAAGTCTGCGCCTGTAAAGCCAGGTGTCCGTCTAGCAATGGATTCTAGAGAAACATCGGGGTCTAATTTTTTGTTACGGGCATGAACATTGAGAATGGACATCCGTCCTTTGAGATCAGGCGCATCAACACTGACCTGACGATCAAAGCGTCCTGGGCGTAATAGGGCCGTATCAAGAACATCAGGACGGTTAGTGGCAGCAATAATGATAATGCCAGCATTTTCTTCAAACCCATCCATTTCTGTTAAGAGTTGGTTTAGGGTTTGTTCTCGTTCATCATTACCGCCACCGATACCAGCCCCCCGTTGACGACCAACGGCATCAATTTCATCAATAAAGATCAAACAAGGGGCATTTTCTTTGGCTTTTTTGAATAAGTCGCGGACGCGAGACGCTCCCACGCCAACAAACATTTCTACAAATTCTGAACCTGAAATGTTGAAAAAGGGAACGCCTGCTTCACCTGCAATCGCTTTGGCTAACAGGGTTTTTCCAGTCCCAGGAGGACCCACTAACAATGCCCCTTTTGGAATTTTGGCGCCCACAGCCGTAAATCGTTCCGGCTGTTTTAAGAAAGAGACCACTTCTTGCAGTTCTTCTTTGGCTTCATCAATTCCAGCGACATCATCAAACAGAATCCCTGTTTTAGCTTCCATTTGAAAACGAGCCTTGGATTTGCCAAAGTTCATGGCTTGCCCAGGACCAGCTCCTGCATTGTTGGAGCGACGGAATAGGAAGAACAGTGCCCCAATGAGCAATACGGGGAAAATTAAATTTCCTAATAATCCCCAAATTGCACCATCATCACCATCATTATGGGAATCAATTTCAACATCAGCTTCCCGCATTTTGGTAATTAATTCCGGGGCTTTTTCAGGTAAATCAACCCGAAAGCGTTGAATATTACCCTGTAACTGCGGATCACTGGCTCGCACAATGGCAGTTTTACCATTATCGTATAAATCAACGGCTTCCACCCGTCCAGAATCTAGGTATTCTAGAAAGCGACCATAACTGAGCCGTGAATTAGCTGAGTTATTACCCGCTTGCCCCGGCTCAGGAGAAAACGTTCCCTGCCAAAGGAAAAAGCCAACAACTAGAACTGGTAATGTCCAAAGTAAGATTACCCGCCAAGGTAGTTTCATTTTTTTTATCCTTATGTGTGTCTAACAATAATACTTCCAACAAGTTTTTCTAATCTCTAAAATCTTAGAAACAATCGTAAGGGTCTTTTTATGTCAACATTTTATCAATTGACTCTCTTAACTTAACTTAACATAATTATTCAGAATCCGACAAAAAAAGCGTCCCCCATAGGGAACGCTAAAATTGACCGTTATTGCGCTAGGGAAGCTGAAACTTAATAGGTTTCCACGTGCCACCGTCCTGCTTTTTTCATACTTTTCTGGAACTCTGGCCAATCGACACCATGTTTTTGGGCTTCGGCGGAAAGGGCTTCGTCAATGCCATTTTCCATTCCTTTCAAACCACAAATGTAGGTATGGGTGTTTTCTTTCTGAATTAAGTCCCAAATTTCTTCCACCTGTTCTGCAACACGGTTTTGGATGTACATTTTATTGCCATCAGCGGTTTTCTGTTCCCGACTGAGGGCATAAGTGAGACGGAAGTTATCAGGGAATTCTTGTTGCATTTCTTCTAATTCGTCTTTATACAGGATATTTTCGGTGTGGGGCACGCCAAAGATTAACCAAGCAAAGCCATTAAATTTATAATTGTCATGCTGCTCTTTGAACATGCGACGTAGGTAAGCCCGATAAGGGGCAATTCCTGTTCCCGTTGCCATCATAATTAAGGTAGCATTGGGGTCACTTGGCATTAGCATTTCTTTGCCCACAGGCCCGGTAATGGTAACATTGGCTCCTTCTTCAAGATTGCAAAGGTAGCTGGAACAAACACCATAAACCGTTTCCCCAGTTTCGGGATGCTGATAGACTAACTCGCGAACACATAAGGAAACGGTATTGTCATCGCCATAATCACCGTGACGAGTTGAGGCAATAGAATATAAGCGCAGTTTATGGGGTTTGCCATTTTCATCTTTGCCAGGGGGAATGATGCCAATACTTTGACCTTCGACATACCAGAAATCGTCATAATCGGAGAAATCAAAGGTGAGATGGCGAACGCGACCAATCCCTCCCGGTTGGACTAATTCTCGATTTTCAACGCATTTTCCAATTAACGGTTCTTTTGGTTTATAGAGATTAACGGGAACATCCGATTTTTTCTTTTCTTTTGATTTCCGTTTCGATTTGCTTTTGGTGGTACTGGCTGTTTGATCTTGCTTGGATGGGGTTTGGGTTGCGGTTTGCCCATTTTGGTTCCCATTAAGGGGGGTAATATTAACAATTTTGCCACCCATGCGAGTAATTCGTTGCATTTCTTGGTTCATGCGATTATAGGGAACCGTAATGTAAACTGAACCACTACCACGAACGGGTGCTTCGGATTGGTCACTAAAGCCGTTTTGTCCTAGACCAACGACTTCATAGACAAAAAAGCGATTCGCGTATTGTGTATTATTAGCAATATTGGCTGACGGTGTGGGACCGTGCATCATGTTGTCTCTCCCAACTTCTGTTGTCACTTATCGTACAAGAATTATCTAAGAATTTGGTTAATACAAGACTCGACACATTGAGAGTCTCCCATTAAAATATTACATTCCATGGGAGATTGTTGTTTCCGACTCGCCTTGCAACATCCGAAAACTTATCTATTCCGCCCTAGCAGGCAAATCGCCACAAGTCTTGATCACCGTTTTCGGGGGCATCTACTCTACAGCTTTTAGCCATAACTGACTTTTTTGCTGCTGTCTAATACTGACATTGAGCTACCCGACAAATTATATCGGGAGTATTCTTGTAGAGTCAAGATTCAATCGACACTAGCGGGATCAGTGAATGGGACTAGCGACTAACCTATGGTGTCGTCGTAGCTCCTGTCTAGTCCCAACAAGAGACCAACCCCGCCATTTTTGAATTCAGAGACTTTTGTCATGAATCCACTGGAGACAATTTCTCTGTCCAGTCAAAATTGTCACAATAATGTTAAGTCAAGAAATTATCGCTATGCCGTTAGAGAAGGTTTTCCAATTGTTGCCTAAATTCTTCGTAGGTTTTGCTACCGACCAGGGTTTCTACTAATTCACCTCCCTTAAAAAACATGACCGCTGGAATGCTTTTGACGCCTAGGCGTTTCGCTAAGGATTTGTGTTCATCCAGATCGAGTTTCAAAATCGTGGCGCGATCGCCGTATTCTTCATCAAGTTGATCAATTAAGGGGGAAACCAGTTTGCAGGGGCCACACCACGTGGCAGTACAGTCCACCACCATTACCGATTGGTTGGCTAATAGGGAGTCAAATTCGTTTTCGTCTTGAATATAATGGGTCATATGATTTGCTAATGATCACTCAATCACTACCCTATCAAATTCCAACTAGCGCGATCGCGCTTGCCAAAAAAAATTGATTCTAGTTTCACAGCAAAAGTTCAACTTGTAGAGAAGATTCTATTAATGGTAAGATGCCAATTTAGTACATAGCATAAGACTAATTACTCATCTATCCCTGAAGCGATCCTAAAAAAATTGCTAAGTTTGCTAACGTTTAGTAAAGAGCAAACTGCGATAGCATTATTCCTTTCTAGAGGATATTAAAGATTGGTTTGATGAGTGTTTCAATATAGGGAGAAATTATGAAGACGGACTTAAATCGTGTTGTATTAATTGGTGTCGCTGGAGATTCCGGTTGTGGTAAATCGACTTTTCTGCGTCGCCTCAAAGACTTGTTTGGTGAAGAATTTATGACCGTCATCTGTTTAGATGACTATCACAGTCTTGACCGTAAAGGGCGAAAAGAAGCTGGGGTAACGGCGCTTAATCCCAAAGCCAATGATTTTGACTTAATGTATGAGCAGATTAAAGCCCTGAAAAATGGTCAAGCCATTGATAAACCCATTTATAACCATGAAACAGGCACCTTTGATCCCCCAGAACGCATTGAACCCAATCATGTGGTTGTCATTGAAGGACTTCATCCATTATATGATGAACGAGTCCGCAGTTTATTGGACTTTGGGGTTTATCTGGATATCAGTGATGAAGTTAAAATTAACTGGAAAATTAAACGAGATATGGCAGAACGGGGTCACACCTATGAGGATGTCCTCGCTGCAATTAATTCCAGAAAGCCTGACTTTACGGCTTATATTGAGCCTCAAAGAGAGTTTGCTGATGTCGTGCTTCACGTACTACCCACCGAACTCATTGACGATCAAGAAAGTAAATATCTCCGTGTTCGTTTAATTCAGAAAGAAGGGCTGGAACAATTCAAGCCTGTTTACTTGTTTGATGAAGGCTCGACCATTGATTGGCGTCCCTGCGGTCGTAAATTAACCTGTGCTTATCCTGGAATTAAACTCTTTTATGGACCTGATACCTATTACGGTCATGAAGTCTCGGTGTTAGAGGTGGATGGTCGTTTCGATAACTTAGAAGAAATGATTTATATTGAAAGTCATTTGAGTAATACCGCGACTAAATTCTACGGTGAAATGACGGAATTGTTATTGAAACGTCCTGATGCCCCAGGGGCAAATGATGGCACGGGCTTATTCCAAGTGTTAATAGGCCTCAAGATGCGAGAAACCTACGAATTATTAACCAAACAACAAGCAAAAGCAGCAGCTACTGTTTAACGCTGTGAAATATTTATGCCATATCGCGGGGGAGCTTTCTCCCGTGATTTTTTTTAAGGAGGTCGGGATATGCTCCGATTTTGGCTGGTTTGTTTTGGGATTTTATTTGTCCTAGTCCAGTTATGGGAATGGTTACAACAATTGAAACTAGGATTACCCGTTTGTATTATTGGGGGAATTATCCTCGCGATCGCGTCAAATTGGCGTCGCTCGTTTGTCACTCCCACTAATGAGGGCGTATCCAAACAATAAGCTAACGATTTTGTTTCATTTGTTCTAGTTCTTGTTCCACTTCCCAATTACGAAACGTTTCTTCTAGGGGATCAAGGCTGCCACTAGAACTTGATTGATAAGTTGATTCACTTTCCCAACCCCAATTATTTTGGCTTTGACTCGCTTGCGCTTGTTGGGTTTTTGCTTTAACTTCTTTTTGACGTTGTCGAATTTTTTCTAATAAGTCCTTCGATTGACGAATTTGTTCTTGGACGCCCTTCATTTGACCCCAACGTTGATTCCCTAAACGGAGTAAACTCGCTTCTTTTTCTTGAGCCGCTTGAGCTAAATCTTCCCGATTCGCTGATCGCGCTTTTTCCACTCGTTGATGCCACAATTTAATATCTTGGGCAATACTGAGAATTTCATTTTCTAATTTTTTCTCTTGTTTTTGCAAGTTTAAAATTAGACGAATCGTATCTTTTTCTTGTTCTTTTAATTGCTCTTGTAATGCCTGTAATTCCAAATGAGGATTGTTTTTTAAAAACTCATCCAAACGCGTTTCTAAAAATTGAGTTAGTTCATCAAGTACACCCACAATTAAGCTCCTTAATCTGTTAACAATTGTTCACCAACTGCTAATGATTTTTGATTACCGTTTTGTTCAAAAATCGCGGTTTGATTTTCAACTTTGAGGAGTTTCCATCCACTACCAGGGAGGTTTTCCCCAAGCATCACCCGTTGGGTGGTTTTGGGTCCTTTCATTAAAGCGGCTGACCCTTTATCATCTAATTCTAATACGCCCACCAATTCATACCCTGTTTGAGACGACGTTTCAGATTGAGGAGGTTCTGTGGGACCAAACACTTGTTCCGACTCGGAATTGGAAGGGGGGGATGGCAGAGAAGGAATGTTGTCACTTTCCTGGTTAGAACTGGGTTCCGACTGTGAAGGTTGGGGTGGAGGAGGAAGCGGTTGGGATTGAGAAGAAGGTTGAGGGGACGGGGAAGGACGAGAATTGCTAGGTTGCGGTACTGGTGTGGAACGAGTTTGGGCAAGTTTACGTTCTTGAGCAAGTTGATGTTGTCTTAATTGTTCTTGACCTTGCTTTAATTGTTGAATTCCTTCTTTTAATTTCTCGATTTCCGATTGTTTCTGTTCTTCCCGTGCTTGTTGTCGTTCCTTATAAATTCGGGTACTGACTTGTTCCATATATTCGGCAAATTCGGTCTCAGATTCTTGTTGGTTAGCCTCAGGGGATGGCTGGGAATTGTTGGGCGGAATTGAATCAGCCACTTCCTCTAGTTGATCCACTGGCAAAACTTCTCCCACTTGAGAAATACCATACTGGCGGTAGAACAAGATTGCGGCTAACACTAACAGGAAGCCAGAAGAGTACAAAATTAGTTTATTGAGACTGGGAAGCCTCAATGAGGAAAATACCGATTTTTTCGGTGAAACAACTTCTTCAGCTTCACTAACAGGAGGGGTAGAACTGACCACTGAGTGAGGCTGATCAGGTGTAATTTCACCGGGAGGTTGATAATCGAGGGTTTCAATGTTGGAAGCGTGATCAATGTTCCATGGTTGAGGTGTTGCCCATTGGCTGGTTTTTACCCCTTCTGGTTCCTCATCTAGAGACTCGGTGATGACGCTTTCATCGGATTCGAGGAGACGATCCATTTCTAAAAATAAACTGTTAATGATTTGATCCCCATCAAGAACTTCACTGGTGCGATGATCCTGATAGGTCATTAACTCATCAACATCTTCAAATAAATCTTGGATTATGCTATCTGCTTGTGAGGTGACTAATTTGTTGTAACGATTTAATGTCGTCATCACTAACTGCCTCCAAATTACAATTACAATATCGTTTTTCCCGCTTCTTTCTACCGTGAGTGAAGTTACATTTACGCTACAAAATCTTTTCTAAACCGTAAACCAAAGTTTGCAATTGGGTTACTTTACGAATCGCTAGTAGTACTCCTGGCATAAAAGCAGCGCGATCGCTAGTATCATGACGGATGGTATAAGTTTGCCCACTTGCGCCAAAAATAATTTCTTGGTGAGCGAGTAATCCCGGTAAGCGGACGCTATGAATATTAATATTGTCATCCCCAACGCCTCCTCTTGCCCCACTTAAAGTTTCTTGTTCTTCAACTTGAGCAGGATTATATTGTTTTCCAATCTCCCCTAACATTTGGGCAGTTTTAATGGCAGTACCACTAGGCGCATCTGCTTTTTGATTATGGTGCAACTCGATAATTTCAACGTTATCAAAATATTTGGAAGCCTGAATGGCAGCTTGTTGAAGTAAAATAATACCAATGGAAAAATTGGGAGCAATTAAAACGCCTGTAGTAGCTTTTTCAGCAAAGTCAGTTAAATCAGACAGTTGTTTCTCAGTTAACCCTGTCGTACCAACGACAGGACGTACTCCATACGCGATCGCGGTACGAGTATTTTCATAAACACTATCAGGATGAGTAAAATCCACCATCACCCCTTGGGTAGAATATTGGGTTGCCATCACCAACGTTCCCTGTAAATCATTTAAAATGGGAACTTCTAAAGGACCCACTCCCACAACTTCTCCCACATCTTCTCCCATATAGTCCGTGTTGCGATCCACTGCTCCCACTAACGTCATTCCTTCTGCTTGGGAAACCGCTTTTACCACTTCGCGCCCCATTTTTCCCACGGCCCCATTAACCACGACTGGAATTACCGATTCCTCTGCCATAACTGCTTATTGCTTTTAACGACTAAAAGGCATTCTAACAGGATTTGGAGCAGGGAACAGTAATCAGACACCAATGGTTTTTCAGGTATGCTGCCTTGATTCCAGAGTGGGATAGCGATTGTTCTAAGTTTTCCTTATTTTAAAACTAGCAATTAGGGTTCAAATTAATGATTCATCAAACTAGAAATACAAATACTTTCTATACCGAGCGTGTTGAACCTCTCCCATCAATTCAAAGAATCTGATGGGAGATTCTCGCGTCATCAGGTCTAGACAAGACTTCAGCCTCATCCCCGAAACCATTGCCCTCAGCGAGCTTTCTTCCCGTTCGACGGTACTTTCTCCTCGTTTTTTTAACTACCATTGCCGCCGCAATGTCTCTGTCCTGCTCATATCCACAATGAGAGCATTGATGTAGTCTTTGAGATAGTTCTTTCTTGCCACAGTTAACACCACATTCAGGACGGGGCGTATAAACATTTGGGGAAACTCCAGATGACAGCCCCTTACAAATTTGACTC
>JAHEOB010000173.1 GCA_018610095.1 Halothece sp. MAG | reverse complement strand
TTCTTCCCTTTCTACCAGAAACTGCAAAACAATTTTGCGAAGTTTCCCGTGGCAAGCCTCGTCTGTTTAATCGCTTAGGTCATGCTGTCTTATCAAAAGCGACGGAACTACAAGCAGAACAAATTACTCCTGAGGTACTGAAGAAAGGTTTGGAAGCGGCTAAAAATACCCAGTTAGAACAAGCTGCCCTAGAAGTAAAAGAGCAAAGAGTTTTATCCTTATTGCAACAACGGAAAGAGCTTTCTGATGAAACGATTACGTTAGAAGACCTCCAACAACTTGGCTTTCGTTCCTTTAAAGAAATTGTACCGATTCTAGAAAAATTGGAAGATTCAGATTTGGCTCACCAACTCAACCGAGATGATGAAACAGCTTATGCACCCATTCCTTTATCTATTACAGAGAATGAAGAAAGCAATGACAATTCAACTTCCTAGAATGTGAAGTTTTTCAACTGAATGACTATAAGTCTGATGGAAACAGTTGAGCTATTGGTTAATCACTTCTGATGCTGCACTACCGTGATCGCGCAGCTTTTCAAAAACGATTAGTATGATTCGTTTTCCATATCACCAAAATGGGTATAAGTGAGATCCGCCCCTTCTAAAAAGGTATTATCTAAAGTAGCTCCTTCTAAGTTGGCTTTCTTTAAGTTCGCCTGATAGAGATTGGCATTTTCTAAATTGGCAATGACTAATTTTGCCCCTTCTAAACAACTATGACTTAAATTTGCTCCTTGTAAATTTGCCCCAATCAAATTACAGCCACTCAGATCAAGATGGCTTAACTCCATTCCTTCTAAATTAATGTTTTGAAAATTGCGTTCTCCTGCTGTATAACGATTCCAAAATTCTCCACCCATAGTAACAGAAATTTGTCGAGAGGGGGGTTGGCGATAAGTAAAGGTAAAGGTATCACCACTGTTTAATACTTGCTGCAATTCTTCATAAAAAGAATACGCACCAATGCCACTTAAAGTTACCCAAGCGCGAGTGCGAGTAATGGCAGTAAATAATTGATTTCGTAAATAAAGATTGGCTTCTGCTTTTGCTACCTGATCTAAGCCGATAATATATACCATATCTGCTTCTTGCCCTTTTGCGCGATGAATGGGCGCAACCGTAACCCCGCCTTCACACCAAAATTGATTCGGTTGACGTTGCGAATAAGGCGTTTCAAAAATATTACAATCAACGGCAGTGGGCAAATAAATATCAATTCCCTGTTGATAGAGAAATCTTGCGGTTTCAGTTTGTAATTGTTTTGCTTCCAACCCATTACCTAAAATTAAGACTAAAAGATTACGGGCAGGGCGTAACCCTTCATGGCGTAAGTTGGTAATAATGTGATGGGCTAAAGCAGTTAATTCTTCTTGGCGAGTGGAATAACTTTGAAAGCGAATAATATCGCCTTGCCATAACGCTGGTAGGGGATGAGGGGAATTGTCTCTAGGGCGTTTGAGAGTAATCGTTGCTTGGGGTTGAAAATCACCTTCCACGTCATATCCTAACGCTTTCCAATCTTGAGGATGACTAACGCCAGTTAACATTCCCTGTTTTCGCAATAAGCCCATCCCGATACCGTGGGCAAAGCTAATCACTGGATGAGGCAGACGGTAGCAACGAGATAAGGTTTCCGTTTTGGGGATGCCATCACCATATTCACCACTGAGAAGATGGGCTAAGTCGTCTCCTAAAATTTCCCCTGGGGTAGGAATGGATAAGTTATCGAGACTTTGGGCTTCATCATACGCCCAAATCAGTCTGCGTTGTTGGGGTTGGCTGGCGTGAACTGGGTGCAGGGCTTGATAGGCTAATTGATAAAAGGGTTGTTTATAATGTAATTTTGTTGTTTCTTCCACTAACAAGTCTTGCCCTTCGTCAATTAAAATGGCATCAAATAATGGGGGAATATTGGTTTCTGTTAATAACTGATCACAAGCAAGAGCAAGGGCGAGATTCGGTTGATAACGTTCGGGTTTAGGAATATCTTGAACGGTTAACGGGGAAATTCCTGCTGCTTCACTGAGTAAGCGATACAAACCGGGTTGATGTCTTGATCCCCATGCATGAAGCACCTGTAAATTTGACGTTTTGGGATTAAAGTCTATTTTTTTGCCATTAAAACGGTTTAACCATTGTTGGATGTGATCAATAATGACAGAATAAAGACTTCGAGAGAAAAACACGATCGCGATCTTCCAGTCAGGATATTTTAAGTGCATGTGGGCTGCTTTTTGACATAACAAAACCGTTTTCCCCGAACCAGCAATTCCTCGAATTCGTTGTAGCCCAGGGGGAATTTGTTTCCCAATTTTTTCTTGTTGTTGATCAAATTGACTAAGGTGTTGATGAATGTGTTGTAGCACTTTGCCACGACTTTTTGGAGAAGCAAGCACGCGATAAGTCGGTTTTTGATAAAGTGGCGTTCCACTAACAACCGATAGCAGTAATTGCCACTGTTTTTCCGTTAAATCTTGCCCTTGATGCCGTGGTGTTGTCTGTTTAATTTGGGTGAGTAACTGTTGGGAAGTTGCTAAATGATCTTGTAATAATAATGGCGGTTGAGTGGGAAGACGATGAAACCCTCGATCTTGCCATTGCTGTTGAGTAATATGGGGTAGGGCAATCACAATGCGAGTGGTAATCTGATCCCTTAAATCGGGTTCGCGGTGGCAATAGTGTAAAAGGGAGGATAGTTGATTTTCGGCTTGTTGATAGGGATTTCCGTAACTAGTATAAAAGTTTTGATAATACCAAATGTGCCCTGATATCTGTTGAATTTGATCAATGTTAAGGGCTTTGACTTCAATAATAATAATGCCCCAAGCGCGATCGAAAATTAAAATATCAGGTTCTTTGCGAAAATTTCCTACTTGTGAAAAGATGGGATAACGCCAATAGGCTAGACACTCTCGTTGCTGAAAACTGTTTTGAATAGCATTCCAAACGATTTTCTCTGTTTGTTCCCCAGACTGATGCAATGGTTCAGTCGCAATAAATTGAGCAGTCATTATTCATTAATTATTCATTTTTCTGATATATTCAGTTAATTGTTTTAATTGTTGCTGTGTTTTCTGTTTTAAACCATCGAGATTGCTATTCAGTTGAGTTATTTTAGTTTCTAAATCTCGAACTTGATTAAATAAAGCTTTCCAAGAACTCTTTACTTCTTTAACTTCATCATTTAGAGGATTAATAACAACATTTTCTAAGGTATCAATGCGCTGATCAACATATTGAATATATTGCATGAGTGTCTCTTCACTTTCCTGATCCGTTTGAGAAGGAGTTTCGAGTGATCCTTCGACTTTTTTTTCTAGAGCTTCTAAGCGTTCCACAATAGCTTTTTCATCATAATAAGAGATTTTTGATGAAACCGTTTCATCTGCGAGATATTGGTTAATCCAATTTTGAATCAGAGCCGTCATTGTCATTCCTTCTGCTTTCGCTTTCTTTTGAAAAGCATTTCGTGTTTCTTCATCAATTCTGATTTTAATAAATTTCACTGTCATTGTTATATTAAATTATTAGGTTACAAAATTATTGGGGTTAATTGTTATTGACTTTACCCGCTCATCATTATATCCCCATCACCGTTTTTACCATATTTTTTAGTTCAGATCGTGTTTATATTCAGTGACTGATACAGGTAGAAAATTTTACAGTGTAGGACTAGAAGAAGTAACTAACCTAACTCATATCTATCCTCAACTGAGTGAATTTTTATCTTGTTTTTACGGAAAATTAAGGAGTTAACCGTTATCCTGAAAACGAAGTACCCTTGTAATGAGTGTGATTTTAAGCTATGACACAACCGAGCTTTGGTGTAATTGGTTTAGCAGTAATGGGGGAAAACTTGGCTTTGAATGTCGAAAGCCGAGGATTTCCGGTAGCAGTGTATAATCGCACCGCTGAAAAAACAAAAAACTTCATGGCGCAACGGGCGCAAGGTAAAAATGTTACGGATACTTACAGCATTGAAGAATTTGTTAAAGCCTTGGCTCGCCCCCGTAAAATCTTAGTAATGGTAAAAGCAGGGAAAGCTGTTGATGCGGTAATTGACCAACTTCAGCCCCTGTTAGAAGAAGGGGATATGATTATTGATGGGGGTAATTCCCTCTATGAAGATACCCAACGTCGTACCGAACAATTAGAAGCAGCCGGGCTTGGCTTTATGGGCATGGGTGTCAGTGGCGGTGAAGAAGGTGCCCTACATGGTCCAAGTTTAATGCCCGGTGGCACGCCCGAAGCCTATCAAAAGATTGAACCCATTGTTACCAAAATTGCTGCTCAAGTGGATGATGGCCCTTGTGTGACCTATATTGGCCCCGGGGGAGCTGGCCATTATGTGAAAATGGTTCACAATGGCATTGAGTATGGCGATATGCAGTTAATTGCAGAAGCCTATGATTTACTCAAAAATGTCTTAGGGTTGAACCATCAACAGTTAAGTGATGTCTTTGCTCAATGGAATGAAACCGAAGAATTAAATTCCTTTTTAGTTGAAATTAGTACGGAAATTTTCAAGAAAATTGATCCCGAAACCAATCTCCCCCTCGTAGAGGCCATTCTAGATTCTGCTGGGCAAAAAGGAACTGGACGCTGGACCGTCATTGATTCCCTAGAAATGGGGGTTCCCATTCCCACGATTTACGCTGCAGTTAACGCAAGGGTCATTTCCTCATTTAAAGAAGAGCGAGTAGCAGCTAATCACGAATTAGGTGCTAGTGCTAATGGGAAATATGATGGAGATACCCAAGAATTTATTAATAAAGTTCGGGATGCCCTCTATTGCTCTAAAATGTGTTCCTATGCCCAAGGAATGGCATTAATGGCGAAAGCCTCAGAAGAATATGGCTTTAACTTAGATTTAAGCGAAATTGCCCGTATCTGGAAAGGGGGCTGTATTATCCGTGCTGGGTTCTTAGATAAGATTAAAAAAGCCTATCAGGAAAATCCCAAGCTCCCCAACTTATTACTGGCTCCTGAGTTTAAGCAAACCATTCTGGATCGACAGCAAGCATGGCGAGAGGTTTTAACAGTTGCCAACCGCTTTGGGATTCCCGTTCCAGCATTTAGTGCTTCCTTAGATTATTTTGATAGTTATCGGCGCGAACGTTTGCCACAAAATCTGACGCAAGCGCAACGTGACTTCTTTGGGGCTCACACTTACGAGCGAGTGGATAAGCCTCGCGGTGAGTTTTTCCATACCGAATGGATGGAGCATCAGTAATTCTTAGAAGCCGTTAGCTAAGGGATAGATAGAAAATAAAGTACCTTGTGAGGGTCTAATTCCGAGGTTTGCTTGGAAGATGAGAACCCTCCAAGGAAAGCCCAGTTATTAGACCGTATATGTTATAATAAAGGCTTTGACTATCCTACCGATGCCACTTTATCATGACCACGCGACCCAAAATAATTGTTCTCGACGATGATCCCACAGGTTCGCAAACCGTCCACAGTTGTTTATTGTTAATGAAGTGGGATGTGGAAACATTACGCCTCGGGTTGCAAGATGAGGTTTCCATTTTCTTTGTATTAACCAATACTCGAGCATTATCAGCAGAAAAAGCGGAACAACGAACCAGAGAAGTTTGTCAAAATCTAAAGAGCGCGATCGCGCAAGAAAATATTAGCGACTTTTTAATCGTAAGTCGTTCCGATTCGACGCTACGCGGACATTATCCCCTAGAAACGGATGTTATCGCAGAGGAACTTGGACCATTTGATGCCCACTTTCTCATCCCTGCCTTTTTTGAAGGGGGACGCATCACCCGTGACAGCACCCATTATATTGTCTCAGATCAAGGAGAAATCCCAGTTCATGAAACAGAATTTGCCAAAGACTCGGTTTTTGGGTACTCCCACAGTTACCTCCCCGACTACGTTGAAGAAAAAACGCAAGGTAAAATCAAAGCGAGTCAAGTAGAACGGTTAACCCTCCCTGATCTCCATCAAGGCACCCAAGATCAGCTGCTGCAACTGAATAATAATCAATGTGTTGCAGTTGATGGAGAAAAACAAAGCGATCTCGATACCTTTGCCAAGGAAGTTCTTGCAGCAACACAACAAGGGAAACGCTTCCTATTCCGTAGTGCCGCCAGCATTTTAACGTCACTTGCCCAACTGGGGAAACAACCCATTCCCGCCGAGGAAATGGGGAAATATGATGCAACGGAAAACCCAGGCGTTGTCTTGGTGGGTTCTCATGTCAAAAAATCCACGACGCAACTCTATGCCCTATTAGAAGAAGATGAAGTAACTGGTATCGAAGTTGATGTTAGCCAACTGCGCGATCGGCCTAATGAGCGAGACCAACAATTAAACACAATTTTAGAACAGATTAATACCATTTACCAACAAAACCAAACCCCAGTCATTTATACCAGTCGAGAAGAATTGCAATTTGACGATATTCAACAACGTCTTGCCTTTGGGGAAACAGTATCTGCATTTTTAATGGATATTGTACGAAGACTGCCAGAAGGGATTAGCTTTCTGATTAGTAAAGGGGGAATTACCTCTAATGATGTCCTCAGTGATGGTTTACAATTACAATCAGCACGACTATTAGGGCAAATCCTCCCCGGTTGTTCTTTAGTTCGTACCCCAGAGACGCATCCACGATATCCCTCTCTGCCCGTTGTCTTATTCCCGGGTAATGTTGGCGATGAAAAGGGATTAGTAACTGTTCACCGTCGTTTAAATCAAAATCATGGCTGAAGATATTGATAAGCGTAAAATCCTATCGGCACTTGCCCACGGATCAATCTTTTTTAGCATGTTAGTGGTTTCTGTTGGTATTCCGATTGTGATTCTTCTTATAACTGATGATCACGTAACTAAAGAAAACGCCAAGGAAGCCTTAAATTTCCATTTTAATATCTGGTTTTATGAGATCATTTTTGCGATTCTTGCCTTGTTACTAATT
>JAHEOB010000172.1 GCA_018610095.1 Halothece sp. MAG | reverse complement strand
TCTCAAAAAATAATTCACTCTGCTTGCTCACTTGACAGCAGTTTCAGCTAGATTTTAGAGCAAAACGTTGTGCCAATAATACTTCTCATAATAGCGCAATTTACAGGGATTGGCTACCCCGCCAATGCGCCTTATAGCCCAGCGCTGATTTTTCAAATACAGCGTGGGACTTACGGCGCTTTAGTTAAAAACTGTTCTGATGTTTTTTATTCCCTTGACTACGATTGTCTTTACGCGGACGAGCTTTATTGACTCGCAACTCACGTCCCATCCATTCTGCACCATCTAGTGCTTCAATAGCTGGGGGTTCATTTGATTCAGTTTCCATTTCTACGAAACCAAAGCCACGAACCTTTCCTGTTTCGCGATCAACAGGAATACTTACACGTTTAACGACGCCATAGTCGGAAAATACTTCGTTAACCTCTTGCTCTGTAGCTTCGTAGGGCAAGTTACCAACGTAAATGGACATGAAATAAACAGACTCCGAAAACGAAAAATTAAGACTAATTAGGAGATTGACCAAGAGCCTCAATCAAAGTGTGATTTTGAACCCCTGTCTCTCTAATTGATAGTTTAACTATAGCATAACCAAAAACGAATTGGTCAACGGAATTGCCATTCTGTTAACAGACCGAAATAATTTTCATTGGCAAAAGAGGAGCGTTGTGTTTCAAACTCCACACTGAGGCGGATTTGCTCGGTTATGGCATATCCCACTGTCAAGTTCGTTACTCCCAGTTCACTTGCTTGCCCAGGATCAATAAAACTCTGAGTCAGACGAATTTCCGCAGCCCCTGTGCGAGATAAGACAAAACGAACTTGTAAACCTAAATTCAATCCTTGTTCACTGAAATTTGGGGTTGTTATGGCGTGATACCCCACTACTGGGGCAACATTGACATAATTTCCCAACGGGAACAGAGAATAAGCCAAATCACTTTTCCAATGAGCGCGATCGCGGCTTAAACTATCCCGATAACTCAAATTTGCGGTAATTCCAGTGTTTCCTAATAAAAGATCAGCTACGCCAATTTCTACACTTGGGTTGTCACTAGAACCCTGCTGAAAATATCCCAGTTGCACTCGAGTTTTAAAACTGGGATCATTACGAATATCGTCTAAAATATCAGGAATCTGTTCACCCCAACGTTGTAACACGGGACTATCTTCCACAATAGCGGGATCAATATCTAATTCTTCAACTAAATTGGAATTGGCATTGACTGGGAAAACAGAGAGTAAAACAACAATGGGACTAGCAAGATAAGCAATTGCTTTTGGCATTAATTCCTTAATAATTCCAGATTACATTGGTTAGGGGTAACTGTAAAATCACAACTGTAAATCGCTAAACAATTTTGCTGTTCATTAATCACCCTTAAATTATACTGATAATCTCGTGCCACGGTTCCCATTTTATTGACAAAACTATAACGATTATCTAATTTCCGCCAAACGCGATGATTCACAATTAAATCAATAATTTTAGTATTGCGATTCGCTTGCCAAGTGGTAATTAAACGATTTTTGGGAGAATCAAATTGTTTTGCTGCCCACCAAAGACTGGGAGTGGTCATCTCAGTTTGTGAGGGATGTCTGGCACTAATTAGATCACGTTCAATCCCTTGAGTTTTAACAATCATACCCGGTTGAAACTGATCAGAATGCTGGATGTCACAATCCTCATTTAGTTTTAACGATTGTGCCATTACCATAGTCGGAAAGATTCCCCCAATCAAAGTGACCCATGAAATAAAAACTTTCTGCAGTAGCATCATGACATTAAGATGTCTTCCATGGTTTTGAGCGCAATGATTAAATTGGCTTGTGTCCATAATAACGGCGTTGCATCACTAGGTACATATTCATCGTCTTCTAAATGATACAATTCAGGACATTGATAAGTACCAAATTCACTATTTTTTCCTGTAATTTGTCCCAGGGAACGGTTCAAATGATGGGTTTGATTTTCCAGAAAATCCGCATTTTTAGTCTTTTGATATTCCTTGCCAAAAATAGTGGAAACAATGGGATCAAATATACACCATTGGGCTTCTTTTCCCGGTTCTAAAAAGGCATCTCGTTTTTCAATTTCGTTGCTAAAGTCAGCGGTTCGTTTTTCTTGAGTTAATAGTTTTTTGTAGTTGGGAAACCAGAAAGAGTCGCCCAAATATCGTTTAATCCCATAGTTGCCTTGCAGATTGGTTAGAACGCGATCGCGCAGCGTTTCTGCCATGGCATCTGATACCACATTTAAAGGATAAATCAAAAACAGTAAGGCACTATCGTAGTCTCGTTTTTTCTTGGGATCAGGTTGAATACACTCTGCAGGCAAAATTTCATTGAGGGCAGCATTGCCTTGTTCAATTAATTCATCCAGTAGCCGTGGCGTTACCACTTCGCCGTTATATTGACAACAATGATTCACAAAATTCGCATTGAGATTTAATTGTTTGAGGGTTTGTAATCCAGCAACCACTGTTCCAATACTAGAGGCTGCCACTTTACGAACTTCCTCCCAATGCCCACTATCTTCATCTTGCCAATAGGCGATCGCGCGAAAATAAAGGGGAAATAGGGCTAAGGTTCCTACATCAGATTCAGTCAGTTCAATTAATCCCTCTCGCACTAACAAACAATAGAACCATAAAAAGTAACCCAGGGCATCATTTTGATCATGGGGCCAATCTTCGGGATTTTCTTGAAGCGTTTCTCCATCAAACCGAATATGGGAGCGATTCATGACATTTTTGGCTAAACGGGGTTGATCGATAATGTTCTCAAAGCGCGATCGATGCTGGGTAAAATACCGCATTAAGGTTTGGGCATTTTGAACTGCAATCTCGGTTTTACCCCAAACATAATGGGCATAGGCAACATAAACATTATCCCTCACCCACACATTAGAGTAGCCTGTGTATTCCGTTTTCTGATCGAGCACCGCTGCTGGAAACAAGCCATTATCTAATCGAGGAAAGTTAAATGTGCCCTTGTTTAATAGATGAGTAACTAGCGTTTGCAGATCAGCCCCTTGGTAATTAACCTGCATCCAGTTGAGTAATTGTTCGTTATGGATAATGAGCATGATGGGTGGTGTTTAAAGCATAAAAATCCCCCCAACAGGAGGGGGGAAAAGGAATTATTCAGGGTTGACAAACACAGCAGCCGTTCGCGGTGGCACTTCAAATTCTCCTGTATTTGGCTGGAAACTTGCCGATTGAACGACATCATCTCGGGAATGGGCTTGCACAGGATGTAACGCCATTGCCGATCCTGCTAAATCAGGAATAGTTATCTTTTGTCGGAACTTATCGGCATTAAAGACAACCACAATATTTTGGTGATTGGGATCTAAGTTTGCCCCAACCGTATCACTAATCGACATGGCAATTAATCCATCTTTTTGATTTTTGCCCATATTGTGGAACTGTACCCGTTGTTGAATTTCTTCTTTGGTTCGTAAACGGAATAGCGGGGAACTGCGCCGAATTTTGAGAACCTCTCGAAAATGGTGAACATTATCCAAAATTGCCTCTTGGTGGGGATCAAATTTGGAATTTCTCAAAAGAGGCGACATAATGCCCCAACGGGATTGATTGTTCCAAGCAGGGGGAAGTCCCACCCCAAAATTGCTTTTGGTGTAGGTAAAGTCAACCCGATTAAACCAGTCTCCGGAATCATAACTATTATGATCCAAGGACTTGGAACGCAGCATATCACTCCCTAAATGGAAAAAGGGAATCCCTTGACTGAAACCAACTAAACTTAACCCTAAATTTTGGGCACGAACGCGCTCTTTCATGCTGGTGACAGCAGTTCCCGATTTGCCCAGCGGCATTTTGAATAAGTTTAAGTCAAACAGGGTTTCATTATCGTGTTTAGAGATGTAGTTAACGGTTTCTTGGGGATCTTGGGTGTAACCCGCCCCTTCTAATTCCAGTCCTGACACTTCATGATCATTTTGATCAATAATGTGGAAGTCTTGAAGGCTACCTGCTAGGTTAATGCGGAGTTTATCAGTGGTGGTTCGCAAATCGTGGCGAAATCGTTTGTTGTAAAAGTGACCGTTCCAATCATAGGATTGACCGTTAATAAATCCTTGACGACGGATTTGTTGCGGATCGGTGGAATAACCGCCATGAACGGCATCCCGAATTTTATCGTTAAATGT
>JAHEOB010000171.1 GCA_018610095.1 Halothece sp. MAG | reverse complement strand
TATTATCGAGGACTTACTTATGCAAAACAAAGAAAGCTAAAACAAGCTAAAAAAGATTTGGAAAAAGCAGCTACTTTATATCACAAACAAGGTAAAGAAAAAATCTCTAATAATATTAAGGAAAAATTGAAACAAATTCCTTAATCTATTGAGATCGATTAGCCTAATCAATCAGGGTTAACGACTAAATTAATAGTGCTTTAGCTTTCTCTTTTCAAAATAAAAAAGAAGGGTTGTTTTACTTTCTTAAAATCCATTAACCCTAAGACAGTGTCTTGGTCAATTTTTCTAAAAGTATCATGGATGGGCAAATAGTCATAAATCATGGTGGCACTGACTTTACCCCGATATTTCATCATTCGTAATCTCGCTTGAGACTGTTCCGTTTTAAACAAAAACTGGCTAAGGCGAAATAACCAATTCATTGCTGCTACTTTCGGAAAGTTTTGACGAGCCGATAAATTCATTAAAGTAGGACTAGGGGCAATCTTAAAGATTTGATTGTTGTTGTCTAAAAATAACAAGGGATGAACTTGTTCCGAATTGATAAACGCTTTTCCATACCAATTGAATTGTTCTAATAAGCCATCCATGGGATGATTGGTATGTAATCCTGAACCCTGCCACCGTCCCATCATAAAATCAATATCAACCGCTTCTAATTCATCAAATTGCTTCAGGGCTTGTTCAGTCGTGGTTTCCCCAGTTTGGATTAGGGAATTAATGTCTTTTAAGGTTGTCATGATTTTGTTATTACAATTGCTGTAACATTTCTTTGACTTTCTGGGCGGTAGCAGGTGCTAATAATACCCCATTGCGATAATGACCCGTGGCAATAATGACATTATCGTATCCCTGTAAATATTCAATGACAGGGGCTGCTTGCTCATCAGGGCGTGGCCGTTTTCCTGACCAAGTTTCTAAAATTTCGGCATCCGCTAAGGCAGGGCAATACGCGATCGCGCTGTCTCGAACTTGATATAATAAGTCTTGTTCGGGTTCCACATTCCCTTGATCATCAGGAAATTCCACCGTTGCCCCTATCCAATACTCTCCATTGCCAAGGGGAATCAGATGGACATCGTCTCCTGTAATAACCGGTTGAAAGTCACTGTTAGTTAATGCTTTCTCTAGGCGAACCCGCATGGCTTGTCCTAACACAGGGCGTAATGGGAGCGGTTGTTTTAAATGACGGGTTAGGGGAAATGATCCCAACCCAGCAGCAACAATTAAATAATCCGTTGCCCAACTCCCTTGATTGGTATAGATAACATGGCAATGTTGACCCCCTTGCTGATACCGTGTCGAAACCCCTGTTACTTTCGTACCATAAGTATAATTTACGCCATTTTGTTTTCCTGCGGTGATCAGGGCATTGGTCAAAGCAGTGGGATTCAGTTGAAAATCATCAGGGGAATAAACTGCCCCCGTGATCTGATTACTATTCAGGTAGGGGCAGAGCTGACTAAGTTTTCCGCTATCCCAAATCTCTAAATTCCAGCCTTGAGAGTGACGAATTTCCGATAATTCTTGCCATGTTGTCATTTCCTCAGAAGTAAAACAGAGATTGAGTAATCCCTGCACCTGAGGAATGGTTTGTCCTGTTTGTGCCCTTAATTCGGATAATAAAGTTGGGTAGCGACGGAGACTTGCCTCTCGTAACTCCCAAGCCCGTCCTTTGGTTTTTTGACTACTAACACCAATTAAAAGCCCCAGTGCCGCCCCTGTGGATGCACTGGCGGGATAATCACGCTCCATTAAGGTGATATCTAACCCCGAGGATTGGCTAAGTTCGTAGGCGATGGTTGCACCAACAATCCCACCGCCAACAATTGTTACCTGAGTCATGTATTATTGTTATTCTCCCTAGGTTGCGGTTCTGGAATTAAACTCAGATAGTTATCAAAATCACGGATAGCGCGATCGTAGTTTTGTAAAGCCCGAGAATAGGATTCATCATCAATGGCAGCATCCAGCTTTTCTAAATCATTAAATAATGCTTTAGAAAGTTCTCTTGCTTGTTCTTGATCTTGGGGGAGTAAGTTACGAGTGACATAACTCATTTCCTGACGAATCCCGCCTAAGGGACCATGGATTAAACTATCCGCATCAGACCATCTCCGTTGTTCTAACAGGGATTCTAGTTCTGGAAGACGCTTTCTTGCCTGTTTGACAGGGGTTACAGCATCCTGAATTTGCTCAATTTTTTCCGGGGTATAGGTTGCAGGAGAAGTGCTTTGAGCGCCATCACCACAACCGACAACTACAGTTGCTACCAGGGCAAGGAGTAATGACAGAACAGATCGCAGTTTCATCATAATAATAGCTTGTTAAAAATTAAATGTTTCTTTCAAAATTCAGGATATCAACTCCTGTACCGCTTTCTTACATCATTAAACAATTTTTTTGCGTAGAAATGTTAACAAAATGGGGCTAATCTTTTCAGACCAATGTTCTTGCGGATAATGTTTAGCTTCCTCTAGTCTAGCTAAGCTAATATTACGCTTGTCTTTAGCAAGGGCTTCGGGAACATCGGAAGATAACCAAGGATCAGCCATGCCCCAAATCAACTGGGTGGGTTTATCCCAATTTTCCCAACTCGATTCAATTTCTTTCATGGCTTGCTGGAGATTCAAATTTTTTATGGTGGCAATTAAAGATCGTCCCGCTTGGGAACTTTGAAGGAACGGTTCTCGATACGCCCCTAAATTTTTATCCGAGATGACGTAACCACTCCCTTTCTCTAAGGTGCGATCCACCAATAAGGGGTCTTGGGTTAACATATCTCCCATAAAGGGAATTGCCCATTGACGCATTTTCCAAGGCAATTTAACAGAAGAAGATAAGGGTGTATTCAATACTACTAACCGCTCAATTTGATCTGGGTGGCGAAAGGCATATTGTAACCCCATGGATCCCACAAACCCTTGTACGACTAAGTGAAACCGAGACAATTCTAATGCCTCGAACAGTGCTTCTAATTCCGTTAGAAACGCGGAAGGGGTGTAAGCAAATTCCCGTTGTGATGGTTTAGCGGAATAGCCTTCTCCTAACCAATCAGGGGCATAAGCAGTTAGCCCTGTTTCGGCAATATCTTCTAGTAGCACCCGCCAACTATAGCTATGGGCAAGAAGTCCATGTAACAAGACAACAGGAATATCTTTGCTTTCATTCCGTGGCAAAACTTGGCGATAGTACCATTCTTTGTTATTAACCTCAATCGTGGTTCGTTTGAGTTTGGTCATTCTAATACTGCATAGCCTTTTCCTTTACCTTACCGAACTCTTTGAACCTTTGCTTAGCTTTTTATTAAGGTTTTAGCGAGTTCTATATCAAAATAGCTTTGAGTCACTTCTGGATGATCCCCATAGACAGTAAAGGGATGATCAGGTTCGCCTAAATGATTCAAAACTAAAACAGCATCAGAAAAGTCTTGATGGCGTGTATAATCATTGACTGTGACGACAGTTTTTAATCCTGCTTGGGTGGCAGATTCTAAGCCATGTTGCGAATCTTCAAACACTAGACACGCTTTGGGATTTAACGCCATTTTGTCTAAAACATAGTGATAAATGTCAGGGGCAGGTTTTTTATTAGCAACCACATCCCCTGCAGCAATGAGTTCAAAATCATTGGTATCTCCCAGATTACTTTTGATAAGTGCTACTGCACTTTCATAAGCACTAGTCGTTGCCACTGCTAAACGAATCCCTGCTTGCTTAGCTTCAGTAATTAACCGTTTGACGCCAGGGCGGAACGGAATATGCCCTTCCTGTAGCATTCGACGGTAATGATCACTTTTTGATTGATGGAGTTGTTTGATAAAGTTGTCTAGTTGTTCAGAGGGAGTATCATTGGGGGCATAATGGGTCAGATAATGGTGAATGCGCTCTTTTCCACCTGAAATGGCTAATAATTCCCCATAGAGTGCATCTGACCAATACCAGTTTAACCCTGCCTCGGTAAATGCGCGATTGAACGCAACCCGATGGCCTTGACGTTCTGTTTCCGCTAAGGTTCCATCTACATCAAAGATCAAAGCTGTCATATTGCTATCTTTAAAGTTTGGCTACAATGTCTAATTGTTGTTTTAACCCATATAAAATAAATTCTGTATAAAAGACAATGGAAACATGACTGCACTGGTTACAACACTTGCCCAAGAATTTTCTCAACCGCAACCAAATCTCGAAAGCGTGATTCATTTACTGGATGAGGGAGCAACCATTCCCTTCCTAGCACGATATCGTAAAGAACGTACAGGAGGAATGGATGAGGTGCAGTTACGAAAAATTGCTAATCGCATTGGGGAGTTACGGGAATTAGAAAAGCGTAAGGATACGATTCTCAAAGAAATTGCGTCTCAAGAACAGTTAACACCTGAATTAGCGGCGAAAATTCGCGCTTGTACTGATAAAACGACACTAGAAGACCTTTATCTTCCTTATAAACCGAAACGGCGCACGCGAGCAACTAAAGCGAAGGAAAAGGGCTTAGCTTCGCTAGCAGATAGAATCCAATATTTAAATGCGTCTCAGACGAAAAAGGTTGATTTGGAAACAGAAGCGATGCCCTATCTTTCCGATGAGGTTAAAACAGTTGAGGAGGCCCTGCAAGGGGCTGGGGATATTCTGGCAGAACAATTTGCTGAAAATGCAGATTTGCGGGCAAAATTACGAGATTATCTTTTTAAAAACGGCACATTTGTCTCTAAGGTAAAGTCAGATTATCCTGAAGGCACAACCAAATATGAGATGTATCGCGACTTTCAGGCTGCTGTCAAACAAATCCCTCCTCATAATCTTTTGGCATTGCTACGGGGAGAAAAGGAAGGCGTCTTAACGGTTTCGCTGGTATCTGATGAACAGATGGTGTTGTCACAGTTGATGCAGGAAGAAGTGACAACCCAATCATCTCGACTACGGGAATTTTACCAGCAATTACTCCAAGATGCGTGGCGTCGTTTGTTACAACCTGCCCTAGAGCGAGAAATTCGGCGCGATTGCAAACACGATGCGGATTTAGAATCCATTAAAACCTTTGAAACTAATCTCCGTCAACTGCTTCTTGCCCCGCCAGCAGGAATGAAACCCACCCTTGCCATTGATCCCGGTTTTCGCACTGGCTGTAAGGTCGCGATTCTATCAGAAACGGGACAATTTCTCAATCACGAAACCATTTATCCCCATTCTGGTCAAAAGAAACGAGAACAAGCCAGTCGTACAATTCAAGAATTATTAAAACACTATCAGATTGAATTAATTGGTTTTGGTAACGGGACTGCCTCACGAGAAACCGAGGAATTTTTATCAGAAACCCTTGCTAAAATTGAACAAAAACCATTAATGGTAAGAGTGAACGAATCAGGGGCTTCGATTTATTCTGCTAGTGAAGTTGCCAGAAAAGAATTTCCCGATTTAGATGCTACTGTTAGAGGGGCAATTAGTATTGGTCGCCGGTTACAAGACCCCTTAGCCGAATTAGTCAAAATTGATCCCAAATCCATTGGCGTCGGGCAATATCAACACGATGTCGATCAAAAATTATTAAAAAATAAATTAGAAGAAACGGTGGAAAGTTGTGTTAATTATGTCGGCGTTGACTTAAATACCGCCTCTCAACAATTACTAGTATTTATCTCAGGCATTAATAGCGCGATCGCGCAGAATATTATTAAATACCGTGATGAGAAAGGGACATTTAGTTCTCGTCAAGAACTTTTAAATATTCCCAAATTAGGGGCAAAAACGTTTGAACAATGTGCCGGTTTTTTACGCATTCGCAATGGCGATAATCCGCTTGATAATACCGCCGTCCACCCAGAACGTTACCCTCTCCTCGAACAGTTATTTCAACAGTGGAATATTCCCCTAACGCAACCGACAAAATTAGCGGAGAAACTAAAAAGCGTGGACTTGCAACAATATGTGAGTGATGATGTCGGTTTACCAACCCTAGAAGATATTATTGCAGAATTAGAAAAACCAGGGCGCGATCCCCGTGAGACCTTTCAGTCTGCTTCTTTTCGCGAAGATGTCAAAGAAATCAGTGATTTACAACTAGGCATGATCTTAGAAGGCGTTGTAACCAATGTTGTTAACTTTGGCGCATTTGTTGATATTGGCGTGCATCAAGATGGCTTAATTCATATTTCGCAATTAGCCGATCAATTTGTGCAACATCCCAGTGATATTGTAAACGTTGGCGATGTCGTGAAAGTTAAAGTTTTAGAGGTACAAGAAAAGTTAAAACGAATTAGTTTATCGCGACGGGAAATTACATAATGCTTACCCAGGGGGAGGATGTTATCGTTCCCCCTTGCCCATTAATTTAATGGTTTTGGTAAGCCTTAATCATGGCTTGCGTTCCTTCCTCAAAATTAGGCGTCCTTTCCAGTAAGCTTTTAGCAAGGGTCATTCCAGGTAAATCTTGCTGAGTATTATCTAAAGCAATGCCAAGGTCTTTCAACATATGCTTAATGGCAAACCCAGGGGCAAAATCATTATCCACAACTTTCGGTGCCAGATTTTCTAATGCCCAAGAATTGGCAGCCCCAGTCTTTGTTACTTCGATGGCGAGGTTGGGATCAATATCCATTTGTTCTGAAAGCACGAGGGCTTCTGAAACAGCAACTTGATTAATGGCGGCAATTAATTGATTAATTGCTTTAACGGCCTGTCCAGACCCCACTGAACCACAACGTTTGACAAATCCCCCCATCACATTTAAAAGAGGTAGGAGTTGATTAAAATCATTTTCAGCACCACCAAACATCATGGTTAGCGTGCCTTTTTTTGCCCCAATTGTGCCTCCGCTAATCGGGCAATCAGCAAAGCGCAAATTAGACTCACTGAGTTTATCAGAAAATTCTCGTGCTGCCTGCAGACCTGTGGTGGCAAAGTCAACAATGATGGCATTATTAGGGGCATTTTCCACAATCCCACCATCGCTAAATAACATCTGACGGAGACTTTCAGCATCGTTTAGGCAAGTGAGGATAATGTTAGTTTCAGAGATTGCCTCAGGAATAGAATCCACAACCTGAACGTTTCCTGCTGCAGCATCTTTAACTTCTTGCCGATCCGGGGTACGATTGTAACCATACACTTCATAGCCTGCCTCAGCTAAATTAGAAGCCATTGGAGACCCCATTCTCCCAAGACCAATAAAAGCAATTTTGTTAGTCATAACTATTTTGTTCTCTTTGTAACGACAGTTATCTCCTTGATATCAAACTAAATAATCCCCAACCAAATTTGTCGGTTGGGGATGCAAGGGAAGGGTTTTCAAAAGGGGTGACTCAATCCTTGTAGCAGACAGAATGCATTAGGATTTTTGCCGTAAAACTACTACAGGCAATTTCTTCAATGTTGTTAATTGATTAGGTAGGATGCAAAAGAACGCACCAGTGGTAGTCGTCGGATGCGTGCCAATCCCATTAGATTTTTCTGGAATAATACTCGACCACGAGTAGTTCATTGACTTCTAGCGCAACCCATTCCCGTTCAATAATGCCATTGACTTTACCAGTGAGCGTATTTTTATCAAATTCGAGGTGGCTGGGAAGGTTGGCTAAGCCGGGATATTCCATGTTCCGTTCTACTAATTGTCGGGAGCGATCGCGATCGCGCACGGAAATGACATCACCGGGACTACATTGATAACTGGGAATATCCATTCTCCGCCCGTTAACTAAAATATGAGCGTGATTGACCAGTTGACGCGCTGCTGGAATCGTTCCCGCCATTCCCATACGGAAGACGGTATTGTCTAAACGCATCTCTAACAATTGTAAAATGGTCGCTCCTGTCGAACCACTTGCCCGACGCGCTTCCCTAACATAGCGCATCAACTGCTTTTCAGTGATACCGTAGTTGTAGCGGAGCTTTTGTTTTTCTTCTAAGCGAATGGCATATTCAGAACGTTTCCGTCTGGCTTGACCATGTTGACCAGGGGGATAGGCTTTACGAGGACTTTTTCGTGTTAAACCAGGTAACTCCCCTAAACGTCGCGTAACTCGCAGACGAGGACCTCGATATCTAGACATATAGTGTTGATTAACTTAGCAATTTTCAAAACATTCCACGGAGGCTTTATTATAACAGATGGGTCACCCTTAGCAGCTACTCCATTCAAAAACTGAGTTATGTTGACTTTAACCACGGATTTTGGGTTACAAGATGTTTATGTGGGAGTGATGAAAGGGGTCATTGCTAACATTAATCCCCAATTGAGTGTCATTGATTTAAGCCATCAAATTCCGCCTCAAGATATTGCTGCTGGGCGGTTTGCGTTGATGAATGCTTTTCCTTATTTTCCGCAAGGAACGGTGCATGTTGCGGTCATT
>JAHEOB010000170.1 GCA_018610095.1 Halothece sp. MAG | reverse complement strand
GCCTTGCGCTGCCCATTCTCCATTGTGATCATACTGTTGTTTCCCATTCGTCAGCCGTTGCACTGCTAAATCTAATAAACTATTTCCAGGGCCGTTATCCCAACCGTAAACTTGGCTTTCCCAATCAGGTTGGCTGCGAGGGGGAAGATAGGTAACGTTACTAATACCACCAATATTTTGAACGCAACAGGTAAGCTGGGGATGGGAGAGGAGACAGGCATCAACTTTAGGAACTAAGGGCGCCCCTTGTCCGCCTTCAGCAATATCTGCAGCGCGAAAGTTACTGACGGTAGGGCGTTGGCTGAGATAAGCAAGCAGTGCCCCTCTGCCTAATTGGACACTATAGCCCAGAGTGTCTTTAGGGGGGCGATGAAAAACCGTTTGCCCATGAGAACCAATTAACTCTGCTGTTTGCTGACTGGTATTTTCTAGGGCATGGGCGCATTGACTAAATTGCTGCGCGATCGCGTCATCGAGACGACAAAATTGTTCAATACTAATAGGTTTTCCATCACAAACCGCTAAAATTTCTCTTTTTAAAGGTTCTGGATAGGGATACGTTTCCGCAACTAGTAATTCCCCCTGTAAATGTTGTTGTTTCCCTGTAATTTCTACTAAAGCAGCATCTACACCATCAACAGAGGTACCACTCATTAAGCCCATTACTTTCATATCCTCATACCATGTTATTGAAATAGCATAGGAACTTCAGCTAATCGAATCTAACCCACTAGCTTAGCAATATTTTCACGCTGAGGTTTTTGAACCAAACAAGGGATGGCGTAAAGGTAAAGTAAGGTTAGAAATTGAATATAAGTTTCACTTTATTCCAGAGGAAGAGTAATCGTTAGAAACTTAATTCAGTGGTTACAGCAAATGCCCCGATAATATTCCTTGATAGAGGATGATCGGGGCATTGTTTGAGTATCTCGATTTTTAGCGAAGTTTTTCAATATATTAATGAACTCTCTCAAATTAACGATATTTATCCAGATAATTTCGTAAATCTGACATGTATTGGGGACAATAGTACTCAACTGACTTAGCAAAGAAAAATCCTAAAGACTTTTGTGTCGCTTCACTTTTCCCTTTAGCAACACTAACAAACTGTTCAAAACTAGTACTAACTCCTTTATTGCTAATTGCCGTACAAACTTTTTTAGCGTTTTCTATATTCTCTCGATCGCTTACATCAGAGAAAGTAGCTCCATGATTACGAGCATAACTTTCTATATCTGCCATAAACTCCTGATTTTTCGTAAGGTCTTGTGCCTTTGATAAGTTAGGATTAACTAAGGCAAATGAAGTTGAACTCAGTAAAAATAATGGTAGTAAATAATTGATTTTAAACAACGTTAATTTCCTCCTTATCTAACGACGATTACTGATCTTGAACAGATTAATGCGCGACTAGATATCAGTTATTTGTTACCCTTAATAAACATCAATGGCTTTATGAATCACCCCGCTATTGATTAAATCTTTCAAGCTATAATACCCATTTTAACTAGGAGTAGTATTCAAATAGATTGCTAGATTTTGATGTCCTTGCAGTATTTTATATTAGTGTAAAGACTTTAAAAATGTCTGTCAAGTAATTATCAAATAATATAAAAGGATGTTGGGGATTCGATCAACCTTGCTTCATTCTTCAAAATTAAATGATTGTAAATAAGAAATCACTTCCTGTGTCGAAGTTTGAGGAAACTTGGCATAAAAGCGTCCCACACTCAAGAAGGGATCAGGGGTATGGCAAATAATTACTTGATCACAGACCTGTTCAAATTGTTTTTTTACTTCAGGGGGGGCAACAGGGGTTGCTATCCAAATTTGGGCTGGCTGTTGCTTACGTAGAGCTTCCACCGCTGTTAACATCGTCATTCCTGTGGCAATCCCATCGTCAACTAAAATCACGATTGCATTTTCAACAGGGGCAGAGGGACAATAGGGATTAAATTCTTCTTGCTGCGCGATCGCGCTGGATTCGGCTTCTCTTCTTGCTTGTTCTAATTCCTGCTGATTATATTGTTTTCTTGGCAGAAAATCAGCCCAAACGGTTGTACCGTCAGGGGTTACTGCCCCCAGTGCCAATTCCGATTGCGGTGGGAGTGTAATTTTTTTCGCTGCTAAGACTTCTAAGGGGCATTCTAGTTTTTGCGCAATGGGAAAAGCGACAGGAATCCCTCCACGAGGAAGGGCATAAACCCTAACGACGACATTTTTATCCTCTAGAGAAGCAGCCACTTGTTCGGCTAACGCTTCTCCAGCACTCCAACGATCTTGATAGAGTGGTGTATCTAACACAGTTGTTACTGATTCGTTAACCCTTGACGAGACGTTTCTTCTAATATTCTCTCACTTTTCTGTTTTATTGACGCTCTCCCTTTAAATCAGAGATTAGAACGGGAGATTCTTGCTTCTAACCACTAACAACTAGGTGATTAGTGGACGAGTCCGCTTGCTCCGTCAAACAGCTACGCTTAACTGTCAGCCAAAGTAGAGGCGGTTCTCTCCACAAGCGTTGATTCTGGCTCGAAGCCAGCCGTTTCGGTGCGCCCCACCGTACGGAGTCCAACTCTCAGAATGTTGATAGCAGCATTTTCGTCCCTGTCTAATTTTGCCCCACATTCACAAGCATGGGTTCGAGTTGACAAAGACTTTTTCACAATTCGACCACAACTAGAGCATTCTTGAGAGGTATATTGAGCAGGAACAGCTACTACGATTTTCCCAAATTTATTTGCAAAATACTCTAACCAGACTCGAAATTGATACCAGCCTACATCTGAGATTGATTTAGCTAGACAGTGGTTACGAGCCAAATTAGACACTTTTAAGTTTTCGTAGGCGACCAGATCGTTAGATCGGATAACGGAACGTGCCAGTCTCTTGGCGTGTTCTTTTCGTTGCCTACTTATTCTTAAATGTGCTTTTCCTAACTTCTGTCTAGCTTTTCTGCGGTTGGATGAACCTTTCTGTTTCTTAGAAACACGGCGTTGAAGTTTTTTTAACTTCTGTTCACCGTCTCTAAAAAAACGAGGATTAGGCTCTTTATGACCATTAGAATCGGTATAGAAAAATTCTAAACCAACATCTAATCCCATGGTTTTCTTAGTTGGTTCTAATTGTTCTTTTACCTCTATATTGATTAGGAATTGGACGTAGTAACCATCAGCGCGTTTAACAATTCTAACTCTTTGAATTTCATCAGGAGAATAGAAGTGTAAATCTCTAGTTCCAACTAATTTAATTCTACCGATTTGGTTTTGATCGGTAAATGTAATATGTTTTCTGGTATTTAAGTCTAATTTCCATCCTGATTTTTTATATTCAACAGAACGGTTATTCTTTTGATATTGTGGATACCCTTTTTTACCAGAAACATCATTTTTACAATTGCTGTAAAAACGACTAATGGCAGCCCAAGCTCTTTCAGCAGCACTTTGTCTTGCACTAGAGTTCAATTTTTCAGCCCAAGAAAACTCTTTAGCTAGTTTGGCACAATTTTTATTCAAATCGTACTTATTAATGCCATAATTCTCTTCCCAATATCGAACAGATTTGTTACGGATGAATTTAACTGTGCGAATTGCTTCATCCATTGCTCGATATTGAATTTGATTTCCTTTGGCTTTGAACTCTAGAACAAACATTTTATGTCAAACTTAAAAGCACAAATTTAGTATGGCAGAAACTTGTTAAACTAACAACCAATGTCCTGATTCATCTATCCGATAAGCTCTCGCTATATCGGGAGTCTTCTCAGGACTTTAGATAAACCATATTCAATCCCTTCAACCACAGCTTGGTAGGAGGCATCTAGAATATTGGGAGAGACACCAATAGTAGTCCAACGTTGCTTGCCATCGCTCGATTCTACTAAGACTCGTGTGGTGGCACCTGTGCCTGAGGTACTATCTAAAATTCGTACTTTATAATCTGTCAGATGGAAATCGGCAATATCAGGATAAAATTTCACTAATGCTTTTCTTAACGCAGCATCTAACGCGGAAACCGGACCATTACCTTCTGCTGCTTCTAGGATATCTTCCCCATTCACACCCACTTTAATTGTGGCTACGGCATCACTTAGTAGGGCTTGCTCTCCCCGCAACATATCACAATTAACCTGAAAGCCCTTTAGTTGAAACATAGACTCACGTTGTTCCAACATTTCATAGATTAATAACTCAAAGCTAGCCTCAGCCACTTCAAATTGATAACCTTGGTTTTCTAGTTCTTTGGTGCGTTGCAAAATATCATGACAAATTGAATCTTTCTTATCTAAATTAATTCCAAACGTACGGGCTTTTGCCACAATATTGCTGATGCCTGCCTGTTCTGAAATAACAATCCGCCGTTGGTTTCCAATGACACTAGGGTCAATATGTTCGTAGGTTAAGGGGTTACGCTCCACGGCTGATACGTGAATCCCGCCTTTATGGGCAAAAGCAGATTGTCCCACAAATGGGCTGTGAGGTTCAGGGGCAAAATTAACAATTTCGTGAATTAAACTACTGGTGGGAGTCAGTTTCGCTAATTGTTGGTCTTCTAAACAGAAATAATCCAGCTTTAACTGCAGATTAGGAATCACGGAACACAAATTGGCATTGCCACAACGTTCCCCATAGCCATTCATGGTTCCTTGCACCATGGTTGCCCCATTTTCAACCGCAATTAAAGAACTAGCCACCGCCGTATCGGAATCATTATGAGTGTGGATGCCTAATTTCGGTGACGACTCATCGTTGGGATGAATGTCAAAATGTTGTACTACTGTCTGCACAATCTGACTCACCATTTGCGGTAGCATTCCGCCATTGGTATCACATAAAACTAGCCACTCTGCCCCAGCTTCAACCGCCGTTTCTAGCGTTTTCATGGCATAGTCGGGGTTATTTTGATAGCCATCAAACCAATGTTCTGCATCGTAAATGACTCGTCTCCCTTGAGAACGCAAAAACGCGATCGTATCCCGAATCATCGCGCAATTTTCGTCTAAGGTGGTGTTTAATCCCTCAGTGACATGAAGATCCCAAGATTTTCCAAAAATTGTTACCCAGCGTGTCCCCGCAGCCAAAATTGCCTGTAACATGGGATCATTTTCTGTCGTTTTGTGGGGGCGACGAGTGGAACAAAAGGGAACAACTTCTGCTTGAGAGAGGGGTTCTTCCTTTAATTGCCAGAAAAATTGCACATCTTTGGGATTTGCCCCAGGCCATCCCCCTTCAATAAATGGAACACCTAATTCATCTAATTTATGAGCAATTTTGAGTTTATCTTCCAAAGAGAGGGAGATTCCTTCCTGTTGCGAGCCATCCCGCAAGGTAGTGTCATAGATCCAAACGCGCTTATTAGGGGATACAGTCATTCTTTAAACTTTCTTAGCACTATTCAGCGATGGTCACGAATAATCTTACCGTCATTGTATCTCATCATTATTCCCTAAAATTTCTAAAATAACTTGGGGAAGTTGATTTCGTTGACGGGTTTGTCGATTAATACAAATGTGTTGCGTGATTCCTTTTGCTAATACGGTTTCTGATGCGTTTTCTCCTGTAAAGTGATAGGTGATTTCAAACTTAGTCTCCGAAAGAATTTCACCTATCAAATTAATGAATAGCAAATCCCCCCAAAAAATAGGATGCCAGCAATCGATTTCCCCATGGGTAATGGGAAGGGCAATGTTAGTTTGGGTGAACCATTGTTGAAGATTAATGCCTCCTTCAATGAGGGCTTGTTCATAAGCAGTATGGGCAATCTGTAACAAATTCGCAAAATAGACTACCCCTGCTGCATCGGTATCCGCTAACCGTACCCGATAAGGAAACTGGAAAAAAGGCATTATTCAGACTCAGGGGGGTAAATTCTTGCAGAAATCCCCTGTCGTTCTAATTGCTTAATGACTTGTTTAGCATCCGACTCACTATCATGGGCTGCTACTTGTAACACTTTACCCACTTGTTGGAAGTTGCGGATATAAGCACCTTCAGCAATCTGATCACGAACAGTTTGAATTTCCTCTTGACTGGGATTTTCCACCATAACACAGTAATAATCTGCCTCACAGGTAGGTTTAACCGATTCAGGTAACTCTTCGGCTGGTTCAACATTAACCAACCCTAAAGGATTATCAAGGGGATTATCACTGAAATTAAAATCATCTTGGGTTAAGTTCGGGGTGGGCGTATCAGAATCCATCCTTTCTTCATTGGAGGCTGAGTTGTCCGTTTGATTCTCGTCTGGAGACGTCTCTGTCTTATCCTCATTAAAAGGAAAGGAAATATCTAAGCCATTGTCTCGAAATTCACTCCAAAATAGGGCTAATCCTGTTCCTGTTGTGAGAACTAATAATGCGAGCACAGTAATCCCTAAGGGGCTTGATAAGGCATTGCCTTGGGAAACCGTTTCCTTTGGTGGTTGCTCACTTTCCTGAAAGGTGGAAGATTCGTTCTCTTCTACATTTTCAATATTGTTCAGTTGTCTCAACAATTCTTCCGAGGAAGCTGCTAAATCTTCCTCAGAGGGGGATGAGTTTTCTTCAACTGCCGTTTGCGTTGCTGGTTCTGGTTTGCTTGCCTCTGACTCGTTTAATTCCGATTCAGTCTCGCTTAGAGAAGCAGAAACCCTTGTCAGGGAGGCATCTGCTGTCTCTACAGACTCTGCTGTTGCTACAGATTCTGCTGTTGCTACAGACTCAGACTCATTACTGGCAACCGCACTAACATTATGGGATTGCTGATATTGGCGAAATCGATTTAACTCATCTTGTAAGTTGACATCCATACTGCCTAAGGCAGCTTTAAGGTTGGGATGTAAGGTTTCTGTTGATTCTGATACTTCGGGAAAGGAATTAGCACTCATAACAGTTAACACTCATGATTAACAGGGGAACTGTAATCAGAATATCTTATTTATCCAAGCTTTTAGCTATAGAAAACATATTTCGTAGGTTTTAACTGATTATAGTTGAGACAGTTTCACTGAGCAATGATCACCATCAAATTTATTAGCATTTTGGCATTTCAATCAAGTTAATTTTCAATGTTAAACATGAAATGAAAATTATCCCAGTATTATTGCTTAATATTAAATCATGAATATTTTGCAAATTATTTATATTTGTAAAGAAAAATAAATTGAAAACTATTTCTCTTAATGATTCTAGTAAGGATTGAATTAAGACACAGCAACACTTCAACGGGATCAAAAAAAAATATATAGGAATAAAGAATTAAGATATTGCAATTAAGATCAAAAATATACGGTATTCACAAAAAGCCATGAGAACAACTAATAAATTCCCTTCGGTTTGTAAATACTGCCGTCACTACTCTCACCAAGGACGGAGAGAAGGATTTTGTCAAAAATTAAGTGCTCCTGTT
>JAHEOB010000169.1 GCA_018610095.1 Halothece sp. MAG | reverse complement strand
TTAGGGAAAATATCATCCCGTAACAACTCCTCTGTTTGATCCGCTCCCAGCGCTTCAAAAGACTCCCTAAGCGTGCGATCTAATAAGTCTTTGTTCTGTTCTTTGAATGCTCGTTTAAGCAGCTTACGATATTTGTTTAATTTAGCCATGATGGTTACTCCTCACTACTTGTCGTAAAGGTATAACCCCAAACCGAACCTTGCACAACACCGGCGAAATGCCATTGATTCAGCATTACTAGAAGGGTCGCCGTAACTATTGCAGTCTAGGCTTTCAGTGCCACTGGCCTCTCGATACACATTGCCCTCACTAGTGGGGATGGTTAAGCGACCAACGACAAAAACGCGATCGCGCCCAATCTCAAATTGGGTAAGCTCAAACGTCCAACCAGGACAATACTTGGATAGGATTTGATTAGCTTCATACCAGGGCAAATACGTGATTTTATTGCCCTTGATTTCCTTGGTTTTTAACATGGCATTGGGAATGGGACGCGATAACACAGCCTCAATTTGTTTTAAGCTCCATTCCCTTGGTTCTGTGGGTGGTTGTAACTTTTCTTGGGTTTCTGTTGTTGTCGTCATATCAGGATTGAACCTCCAACTTGCGGAAAATCTGTTAATTGCCCCCATAGCGGGGGCTTGATTGGGAGATAGTTTAGAATTCGTCTAGGTTGGGATCAACTTCGACAACGTCCATAAGCTGGAACCCGTGACGATGCATGTGCTTCCGCATTTCGTAAATATCAGAACGGCTAGGCCTGATGTAATGAACACTTTCCTTAGTTTCTAAAGGAGTGGGATAATCAAAGTTAGGATCACAGGCATAAGTAGCCCAATGAAATACCCAGCATTTTTGTTGCTTTGGTAAACTAGTTTGTAGATTGCGGTCTTTGTTCGTACTTTTTTCTGGTTTGGTCGCCTCAGAAGTACGTTCAAGACCCAATTTTTTGTTGTTGGTTACGGTCATTTCAATAACTCCGAATAAAGTTTATAACGCTGTTAATTTCCACGATTTCCGAGCCGTGGCACTGGTAGGCAATCTAGGCTTGCCGGTGCTTTATTTCGTTTTCATGGTTCCGTGCGGTTCCTAACCGCTTATCTCTATATTACTAATTTATTGATAATATGTCAAATAATTAGTGTTATCATTTATATACAAAACAATATCAATAATGATACTCTGTTATGACTGCTTAAGAGGTTAGTAGTATCAACCGTTTAGCCAAGATATAGTAAATTGGGGGTATGCCAATGAAAAACCACATTAGAGACTTAATTGATCGTAAAGGGATATCGGTTTATCAATTTAGGAAGGATACCGGCATCGCCAGCCGAACCGCCTACGACCTTTACAACAAGCCGGAACATCTCCCCTCGCCGGATGTTCTAAGAAAAATTTGCGATGCATACCAGATACAGCCAGGGGAGATTTTGGAGTGGGTCCCCAAAACCAAAGCAACAGCCAAATAAAGGGTCCCCCTAGCGCCCATTGGCGTTAGGGGATTTTTGTGTTATTAACTATTGATTTCTATTGATGGATGGTTAACAAACGGTCAATAATTTATAGTGTTATTTATTTGATAAATTAGTATTTAGTTGATACTATTAATTTAATGAATACTGCAAGGTTATCAATCAATGACAGACCAAACCGATAACAATCTAAACACAGCCAGTCCCGAACAATTACTCGATCGCGTGGTCAGCCTTGGAATTTCTCTTCATATACTCTCAGATCAGGCTTATAGAAAATTGTGCAATTGAAAAGCATTACACTTAACAGATCGCTTCATCAAACCCTTTTTTCAGAAGTGATTTTGGCAACTGATTCGGTGACAAATAATAAACTGAATCCAGATTGATTAGGTGTCATGCCAGTGCCTGCTTAACAAGGCTACTGGGATCAGTTGCCGGATTACACCAGTCCGCAATACTTGGGTGCGTAGCAACCACAACTTGAATCCCCGAGGGAGCAGAAAACAATTGGCTTTTCCAACGACGATTATTTTGTTCTATGAATTGGGTGATGAACCGATTTGCTCCTATTTTTTTGCGAATATATCTACCAGCCGTTCCGCCCAAACAAAGGATCGCTGTTGGACAAAGTGCTGTAAGAACTTGGTCATGAAACGGCCAGCAAAGCTCAATGAGATTTGCCTGTCGCTTCTTGATGTGCTTTTCACGACTCGATCTGACAAAAATGAGGTTGCTTGCTGGGACGCAACCGGGATCTAGTCCAAGCTGTCGCAGGAGATGGAGAATACGTGGAGCCATCCCATAAATCCCTGGCGGTTTCCCATTCCAGACTTCATCTCGATAAGCCGACCAGTTGTTTGGGAACTCGGTTAGAACTTGATGGGTATGGTTTTCAACTGTCTCAGTAGTATGCTCCTCAGGATTGCCACCAGGATTGATGCCCACTATGTAAAGCGGTGCTTTTCCCGAAAACGCAGCTCGCCCAGAATAGAAAACTTTGCCCGACTCATGAGCCAATTCTGTTGGAATAAGCGGGACAAAACTTTCGATACCCACATTTGAGGTGTTCATGCTCATTAACCTCATATCAGTGATTGGAAAAAGGGTTGTTCGTCCTTGTTCTGAGTTTGAACGCGCATTATTTCAGTCTTGATTCGATGAGTTTCCAATTATCCTTTCGGCTGTGGTCATTTTCAGAAAAGAGATTAATGTCATGCCATCTAAACGCTACATCTTTACGTTTTGTTCCATCACGCTTTGGTTTTGCCATGTATGATCTGTAATCCATTGAGAAAACGGGACTGAGAACGCTAGCCAATTAACTTTTTTTTATTTCTTCAATATATTATCCTTCTTTTCCAGTGGAAAACTTAACTGCGGGATTGGAAAGTTTTAGCGCGATAAGCCGAAGGCAAGCGTGCTACGCACATCGCGAAAAAGCTAAATCAATAATTCACCGAACTCTAACCTTCAACTCCCTATGGCAGATCCGTTCACCATCCGTATCTTTGTCCCCGATGGCGATCCTGAAGGCATCCGCATTATTGACCGTATGAATTGGACAGGAACGGGCATTGTCTTTCCTCGTTCCAACTGGCCTGATGTACGCGATCGCGCTGAAATGAACGGCACCGGCGTTTATATTTTAGTTGGTTATCCCACCGACGCCGATGATTTGCCAACCGTATATATTGGGCAAGCCGACGGCATTAGAAATCGCATTGAATCCCACTACAACAAAAAAGATTTCTGGCATTGGGGTGTCGTCTTCGTTGCCCCTAGCGGCGGTTTGAATCGTGCCCACATAACCTGGTTGGAATATGCTTTAATCAAACGGGCGCATGAAACAGGGCGTTGTCACCTCGATAATGGGAACACGCCTCAAGAGCCGGGATTAGCAGAAGCGGAGAAAGCCGATACACAGGCATTTCTAAAAGAAATCCTGCAAATCCTTCCGCTGGTCGGTTTAAGAGCATTTGAGTTTGCCAAACCGGTCGCTATGCCGCAAAGCAATACCGCATCCACTTCGAAAACGACTAAGCATCAAAAACCGGATACAATCATCGTTCCCGCTCGCCAAAACGGCTTCCATCAAGTCTTCCTGGGTCAACAGATGTGGTATGCCGTTCGGATAGCTGGCGGCATGTTAGACAAAATCAAATATATCGCTGGCTATCAAACCCAACCCGTCTCAGCAATTACCCATTACGCCCCTGTGGATCGGATTGAACCTTATGGCGATGGGGGGAAATATAAAGTCATTTTTGCTGAAAAACCGAAGGAAATTGAGCCAATCCCTTACGCTGATGCGCCAAAGGGAATGATGCAGGGACCAAGATACACCACATTTGAGAAGCTATTATCAGCAAAAACTATCAAAGATGTTGTTCAGAAGCAGTGAAATGTGTATATTCCGGCATAACCGCTACGCTACTTTCTCAACCTGCCATGCCCCCTCACGCCCAATCTTTCCAGCTCTGGTAAAAATAAATGATCCGCGTTGCCATTGATTACCTTTAGGTTTAACGCCTGCTAATTCCTGCACTTGGCTAGTAGTCAGTAACCATCCTTTCTCGCAAGCCTCCTCTAACTCTCGCCAGTTCTGAAGC